>JADLEZ010000568.1 GCA_020845855.1 Burkholderiales bacterium | reverse complement strand
TCCGCCTCCTTGAGCTGCCCCTCGCGCGTATCCGCGAGCAGGTAGTACGGGTAGCGCGCGCCCATGATGCGGGCGCGGGCGAGGGCGAGCGCCACGCGGGAGGTGTCGATGGTGATCCAGCGCCGGCCCCATTGCTCGGCGACGTAGGCGGTGGTGCCGGAGCCGCAGGTCGGGTCGAGGACGAGGTCGCCAGGGTCGGTCGTCATCAATAGACAACGCTCGATGACCTTTGTGTTGGTTTGAACGACGTAAAGCTTCTCGTCTGTAAAGGCACCCGTCTGGGTGTCAGTCCAAACATTGCTGAACCTGGACACTGGGAAATCGTCGAGAAATCTCACGTATTGAATCGAATTCGGTGTAGGGCTCGCGACACGTTCTGCCGCAAGCAAACGGCGCATTCCGACTTCGTTCGTTTTCCAGAACCCGCGCCCGGGGCGAAAGCTTTGTCCGGCAAACACGACTCGAAAGGCGGATTTCTCTGTGCCACTTTGCGAGGTGAGATTGTCGTTCCGATAGATCGAGGCCCCTGCGGGCAGCACCTTCGAATCGTCTCGCTCGTTCGCCGTCATTGGGCGTCTTATGAAGGGCGAGAGCTGAACGCGGCGATAGCGGCCACCCACATCGTCAACCAGTCCTTTCTGCTTGAATACTTCGCGGTACTTGAGCGTGGTCTTGTCTCGCGCAAACCAAATCAGAAAGTTGCATGCGGAGTCTAAGAACTGTTCACCGAGGCCCGTCGTTGTCCGGAAAGAAACCAACGAAACGAAATTCTCCTCGCCGAAGACTTCATCCATCATCGCGCGCACTCGATGCACATTCTCATCCCCAATCTGCACGAAGATGGAACCTGACTCCGTCAACAAATCCCTTGCCACCGTCAACCGATCCCGCAGGTACGTGAGATACGAATGAATCCCGTCCCGCCACGTGTCCCGGAACGCCTTCACCTGCTCCGGCTCGCGCGTGATGTGCGCCGCGTTGCCGTCCTTCACGTCGCGGCTGGTTGTGCTCCACTGGAAGTTGGAGTTGAACTTGATCCCGTACGGCGGATCGAGGTAGATGCACTGCACCTTGCCGCGCAGGCCCTCGCGCTCGGCGAGCGAGGCCATCACCTGCAGTGAATCGCCGAGGATCATGCGGTTGGACCAGTTCTGGTCGTGGGCGTAGAACTCGGTCTTGTCCACCCCGTGCGGAATGCCGTTGAAGTCGGCGAAGAGATCCGCGGTGCGCTCGCCCTGATCGTGCTGGCGCTCGCGCGTCTCGCGCAGCAGGTCGTCGACCAGCGCCTTGGCGTGGACCTTCTCCTGGATGTACAGCGGGGGCGCGTGCACCACGAGGTCGGTCCAGTCGCGCTGGTCCTTGCCGCGCCACACGAGCTGGGGGTCCAGGTCGCGATCGCGCGCGGCCTTTTCCTCGGCCAGCGCGCGTCCGGCTTCGCCGCGCGGATAGCGGACCTCGACCGGCGCGAGCTTCTGCTTTTCGAGCACCGACTGGTACTCGGCGGTCGGGATGTTCTTGCGCTTGTCCTCGCCGTGGGTGATCGCGGTGACGGACTTTCCGGCCGTCCCGGGCTTGCCACCGCCATTGCGCTTCGAGCTGGCCATGTCTAGTTTTCCACTGCGCCAGGCGCGATATCGCGGCGCAAGTCGAATCGGGGTATTCTCTGCATCATGAAAGTGGCGGCTGGAAAAGTCGTTGGTGGAAAGGTGGTCGTCGAGGGTGTCTCCCTGGAGGAGGGCGCCTTGGTGACCGTCCTTGCCAACGATGATGATGGCAGCTTCGAGCTTACCCCGGAACAAGAGGCAGACCTGATCCTGTCCATCGCCGAGGCCGACCGTGGGGAAACGGTAACCGCCGAAGAGGTGCTGGCGAAACTCGCTCGTCGCCGCACCTAGACAGACCGTGAAGGTCCGCGTTACGAAGCGTGCCCAAACGCAGATCGATCGGGCCGCACAGTGGTGGGACGAGAACCGCGATCTTGCACCCGATGCCTTCGATGATGATCTTGCGAAGGCGTTTTTGCTTTTGAGCGCCGAGCCCCGCGTTGGCACGCCAGTCCCGAATGCGCGGATCGAGGGGGTGAGGCGGCTGCACCTCGGCCGGATTCGCTATCACCTTTACTATCGTGTTCGTGGTGGCCACGTTGAAGTCCTTGCGCTTTGGCACACGAGTCGAGGTGTCGGGCCGTCCCTGTAGCTGATCCAACGTGCCCATAGCGTTCAACCGGCCGTTCCGGTGCGGGACCGCACGCCCGCGCTGGAGATCATCCGCTCGACCGCCTCCTCGATCCTCGCCGCGAAGTCGTGCTGCATGGCGTACACGTCGGTGAGCTCGGCGAACGCCCAGCGCCCGTGGCTTGCGAGCCGGTTCACGCCGGGTATCCAGTAGGTGTCCATGGTGGCCTTCTTCTCCTTGGCGTCCTCGCCCCGGTAGCCTTTGATCTCGACGACGAGGTTCAGGAGATCGTCGTCCCCGTGCCCGTCGTCGACGCGCACGACGAAGTCGGGACGGTAGCGGCGGGTTTCGGCCTGGAAGCGGTAAGGCACTTCCAGCCCCAGGTTGCTGTTCTTCACGTACGCGCGCACTCGGGGGTGCTGCTCGACGACCCGGCAGAACTCGGCTTCCCAGCCGCTGTCCAGCACGGCCCAGTTCACGTGACACTTGTCGGCCGCCGTCTCCCAGCGCGAGGTCTTCGTGGTGTTGTAGCTCACGTGCGCCGTGCTGCCGGCCGGATTGTACGGGTCGAGCACCGCCTGGATCGGCCGCTCGCGGGCGAGCTCGGAGCGCACGATGCCCGCGGTGATCCGTTCGCACGCGATGTCGGCCAGCGCCTTGTACTTGAGCTGCGCGGGATAGGTGCCGCCCTTGCACACGAGGTGGCCTTCGTCCAGCCACTGCTTGACGATGCGCTTCAACTGCCCGAACAGATGCAGCCGCGGGGCCTCCCCCGGATCGCGCCACTTGTTCAATACCAGGTATGACGTGAGCTCGTACACGACCTGCGAGGGGCGCACGTCGGCGGTGTGCGCAAGCGTCAGGTCGACCGGCTCGCCGACGATGCCGCTGTTCCGGGTCTCGGTCGCACCGACGATCTCGGGCGTGAGGGTGAGCGTCGAATCGTCGTCGAAGGTCGCCGTGATGCGGTCCTCCGGCAGCTCGACGCGGTAGCCAAGCACGCGCGGGAACCGGATCTCCAGCGCATCCCGCTCGGGACGCACCGCGCGCACGTGAATCGCCTCGCGCGGCTTCTGGGGCGGGGCCACCACGGCTTCGGCGGTGAAGTCGAAGGGAATTCCCAGGACGTCGGCGTACTCCACCCCGAAGCGGCCGTCGCTTCCGACGTCGTAGCTCTGCCGGCGCAGCGCGCGGCCGATGACCTGCTCGCACAGCAACTGGGTGCCGAAGGCGCGCACGCCGAGCACGTGCGTGACCGTGTTGGCGTCCCACCCTTCCGTGAGCATGCTGACCGAGACCACGCAGCGGATCGACTCCCCCAGCCGGCCCGGCTTGCCGACGGTGTTCATCACCTCGCGCAGCAGGTCCTGATCGGTGATGGCGTCCGCCGCCCGGGGGTCGCCGGTGCGCTCGACGACCTCGCGGCGGAAGCGGTCGATCTCGTCGGCCGCCACGTCGCGGAAGTTGTCCTCCAGCGCCTCGCCCGACTCGAGCTGCTCGCTGTCGATCAGGAGCGTGCGCGGCCTGGCGAGCCAGTTGCCGTGCTCGTCGTGGTTCCGGAACAGCTCGAGACGGCCGCGCTCCAGCATCGTGCTGCCGTCGTCGTTGCGGCGATCGAACCCGGCGATGTAGTCGTACACGAGCTTGGATGCCGCCGTGTTGTTGCACACGATGATGAAGCACGGCGGCACGCGGATTCCCGCCTGGCTCCATAGCTCGAAGGTCTTGGCGTAATGTCCGTACAGCGCTTCCAGCGCCGTGATCAGCGGCGTCGGCAGCTTGAGCGGGTCGAGGCCGGTGGCCTTGCCGCGGCCCTTGCGCGGCATGTCCTTGCGGATGTGCTCCCAGAGGTTGCGGAACATCGGCATGTCGTAGCCCGAGGGCAGGTTGTCGGCGATGGGCACGCGGGGCAGCTTGACGATGCCGCACTCGATGGCGTCCATGAGCGAGAAGTCCGACAGCGTCCATGGAAACAGCGTGCCCTCGGCATAACCGGAGCCGCGCAGGAAGAAGGGCGTGGCCGACAGGTCCATCACGCGCGTCACGCCGAGCTTGCGCTGCACGGCTTCGATGCCCTTGATCCACACGCGCGCGGCCTCGTTGTTGTCCTCGGCCTCCTTCTTCTCGTCGCCGCTCGGCTTGGCGCTTGCGGCATCGCCCGCCGGCTTTTCGCGATAGCAGTGGTGCGCCTCGTCGTTGATCACCATCACCTGCGACAGGCCGAGGAGCTCCGGGCACACCCGCTGGAGCATCTGTCCTTCGGACTCCAGGGTGTCGGGGGCGAACCCCGTGCGGCCTTCCAGCAGTTGGCGGCCGCCCTTGGACAGCTCGACGCGCTCGCGCAGCTTGAAGGCATGGTAGTTGGTGATGACGATCTTGGCCCGGTTCAGATCCTCCAGCATGTCGGGCGGCACCAGCTCCCGGCTGCGGTAGTAGCTGTCCGGGTCGTGCGGCTGCAGCACGCGCAGCCGGTCGCGGATGGTGATGCCCGGCGTGATGACGAGGAAGCCGCGAGTGAACTTCCTGCTTCCGGAACGGCGGACGGCGTTGACGGTCTGCCACGCGATCAGCATCGCCATCACCGTCGTCTTGCCCGCGCCGGTGGCGAGCTTCAAGGCGAGCCGGTCGAGGCCGGGGTTGGCGTCGCTATTCGCGCTTTCGAGGTGGGTCAGGAAGCGCTCGGCGGATTTGCCGAGCTGCGGCGCGACCTCGGTCAACCAGATCGCGGTCTCCACGGCCTCGACCTGGCAGAAGAACGGCCGCACGTCGCTGAACGCGTGGTGGCGCCAGTGCTGCAGCAGGCGCGCGGTTTCGGGGGTGACGCGCCAGTCACCGGGGCTTCCCAGGCGCCGCCACTTGTCGACTTCGGCGCGCACGGCGTTGATGATCGCGGTGTGGTCGTACTGCAGCTCCTGGGTCGATCGCTCGTCGAACAGCAGCGCGTCCTGCCCGGCCATGCTTTTCTGGGGCCGCGGGATCGGCGTGACGAAGTCGGCCCGGCGGCGCGCCTCGATGATGCGCTGGGTCGGCTGTCCGCTCACGAGCTCCCAGTGGCGGCCGGGGTACTCGTAGGGCGAGTTGAGGATCGGCTGCTCGAAGAACGCCCGGTTCATCCGCCGTCTTTCAGATCAGCACGATGTCGTACTGCTCCTGCGTGTAGAGTGTTTCCACCTGCAGCGAGATCGGCTTGGCGATGAAGTCGCCCAACTGCGCCAGGCTCTGCGACTCCTCGTCGAGGAACATGTCGATCACCGATTGCGCCGCGAGGATGCGGAACTCGCGCGCGTTGAACTGCTTCGCCTCGCGCACGATCTCGCGCAGGATCTCGTAGCAGATGGTCTGCGCGGTCTTCAACTCGCCGCGGCCCTGGCAGGTCGGGCAGGGCTCGCACAGCACGTGCGCCAGCGACTCGCGCGTGCGCTTGCGCGTCATCTCCACCAGGCCAAGCTGGGTGAACCCGTTCACCGTGAGCCGCGTGCGGTCCTTCTCCAGCGCGCGGTTGAGCTCGGACAGCACCGCGTTGCGGTGGTCGGCGTTCTCCATGTCGATGAAGTCGATGATGATGATGCCGCCCAAGTTGCGCATCCGGAGCTGGCGCGCGATCACCTGTGCGGCTTCCAGGTTGGTCTTGAAGATGGTGTCGTCGAAGCTGCGCCCGCCCACGAAGCCGCCGGTGTTGACGTCGATCGTGGTCATCGCCTCGGTCTGGTCGAAGATCAAGTAGCCGCCGGACTTCAAGTCGACCCGTCGCGCGAGGGCTTTCTCGATCTCGTCCTCCACGCCGTGCAGGTCGTACAGCGGCCGGTCGCCGAGGTAATGGTTGATGCGCTCGGTGAGCGCGGGCGTGTACTGGCGAGCGAAATCAATCATGCGCTGAAAGGTTTCGCGCGAATCGACGAGGATGCGCGTGGTCTCGTCGGTCGACATGTCGCGCAGCACGCGTTGCGCGAGGTTCAAGTCCTGGTACAGAAGCGATGCGGGCGGCGCCTCCTTCGAGCGCACGTTCAAGTCGCTCCACAGCTTGGTCAGATACTCGATGTCGGCTTGCATCTCGCGCTCGGTCGCGGTCTCCGCCATGGTGCGGATGATGAAGCCGCCGGCGAGCCCTTCCGGCAGCAGGTGCTGCAGGCGCTCGCGCAGGGTCTCGCGCTCGGCCTCGTCGCCGATGCGCTGCGAGATGCCGATGTGCGAGTCCTGCGGCAGGTACACGAGGAGCCGTCCGGCGAGGCTCACCTGTGTGGACAACCGCGCGCCCTTGGTGCCGATCGGATCCTTGATGACCTGCACCAGCAGCGACTGGCCCTCGTGCAGGATCCTCTCGATCGGCCGCTCGCCACCGCCGTGGCCGTTCTGGCGATGCTCCCAGATGTCGGCGATGTGCAGGAACGCCGCGCGCTCGAGACCGATCTCGATGAACGCGCTCTGCATGCCGGGCAGCACGCGCGCTACACGCCCGAAGTAGATGTTGCCGACCAGGCCGCGCGCGCTCGCGCGCTCCATGTGCAGCTCCTGCACCACGCCCTGCTCGAGCATGGCCACACGCGTTTCCTGGGGCGTTACGTTGATGAGGATTTCATGCGTCACGGGGCACGCCGGCAGGGAGGTCGCGCGCGGACCCCCGGCGTTGCCGGCCGGGCAATGGGGTTGCCCGCGTTATAGCACGGAGCGCCCGAGGCGCGCGAGGAGGGCGGCGGTTTCCGCCAAGGGCAGTCCCATGACTCCGGAGTAGCTGCCTTCGAGCCGGGTGACGAACGCCGCGGCGCGGCCCTGGATCGCGTAGCCGCCTGCCTTGTCCAGCGGCTCGCCGCTCGCGATGTAGCGCTCGATCTCGCCGGAGGTGAGCTTGCGCAGGGTGACGTGCGACACCGATACCGCGACCTCCATGTCGTCCTGCCAGCGCACGGCGACCGCGGTGACCACGTCGTGCTGCCTGCCGGAGAGCTTCGCGAGCATCGCGCGCGCGCCGTCGGTGTCGGCCGGCTTGCCGAAGATGACGCCGTCCAGGACCACTTCCGTGTCCGCGCCGAGCACGGGTCGCGGCGGCAGGCCGCGCTCCTGCATGCGCTTCCATCCCATCGCCGCCTTGGCGCGCGCGATGCGCTCGACGTAGTGCATCGCGGGCTCGCCGTCGAGCGCTTCCTCGACCACGTCGCGATGCCGTCCCGGGGCGATGCGCAGGCGGAGCTCCTCGAACGCGACGCCGATCTGCTGCAGGAGCTCGGCGCGCCGCGGACTGCGCGAGGCGAGGTACAGGGTGCAGTCGGGAGGGGCCGCTCCGACCGACTGCTGCGCCCCTGCGGGGGGCAGCGGGCGGAGCGGGCGCGCGGGTCGTTCCTTCTCAGTCACGGTGATAGGGGTGGCCGCTGGCGAGACTCACGGCACGATACAACTGTTCGGCCAATAACACACGCACCAGTGCGTGCGGCAGCGTCATCTTCGACAGCGCGACCACGTCGTGCGCGTCGCGCTTGAGCGCCTCGTCGAGGCCGTCGGCGCTGCCGATCGCGAACGCGACGTCCCGCGCTTCGTCGCGCCAGCGCACGAGGCGGTCACGCAGATCGCGCGTGGTCCATTCGCGGCCGCGCTCGTCGAGCGCGACCATGCGGCAGCCTGCGCACGCGGCACGCACGCGCAGGGCCTCCGCCGCGAGGACCTGGAGGGCGGTCTTGCCGCGGCCGCGCGGCTCCGGTTTCAGTTCGACCAGGTCGATGGCGAAGTCGCGCGGCAGCCGCTTCGCGTACTCGGCGTAACCTGCTTCGACCCAGGCCGGCGTTCGCGACGCGAGCGCGACGATACGTAGCTTCACATGTACGCTACGCCGCTTTCGCCCGACGCTGCGAGGGCGCGGTTTCCCACAGCTCCTCGAGGTTGTAGTAGCTGCGCACCGCCGGCTGCATCACGTGCACGACGATGTCGCCGCAGTCGACCAGCACCCATTCCGCCGTCTCTTCGCCTTCGACGCCGATGATGGCGGCGCCGGCCTCCTTCATCCTGTCGCGGACGTGATGGGCGAGCGCCTTGACTTGCCGGTTGGAGTCGGCGCTGGCGATGACGAGGGTGTCGTACAGGCTGGTGAGCTTGCGGACGTCGAGGACCTTGATGTCGCGTGCCTTGATGTCCTCGAGAGCGGTGACGGCGGTCTTCGTAAGCTTGTTAGGTCGCATCCGGCGGGTTGGAGTAAAGGTCGTGCTGGTCAATATAGGCCAAAACGGCCGGCGGGAGCAATCCGATGACCGCCGCGCGACCCGCCTTGTCGTTCGTTAGCGACGCGCGGATCGCAGTCGCGGATATCGGCCGCGGCTCGATCGGCTGCTCGAAAATGACGCCGGCCGGTGTCGAAAACAAGAGGTTACGGTCGCTCCTGCGGCGCGCATTCCACTCGGCGGCAAGCTCCGGCGCCATGTCTTGTGCAAGAGCCGTGCCGGGGCGCGGCACGACCACGACGTGCGCGAGGTCGAAGAGATCGCGCCAGCGATGCCACGTAGGAAGATCGTGGAAAGCGTCGGCGCCGACCAGCAGCAGCAACGGCGAGTCCGGGTGCTCACGCCGCAGCTCCTCCAGCGTGAGCACGGTGTAGCTCTTGCCGGCGCGCTCGATCTCGCGCGCGTCGACGGCGAGGCCCGGGAATTGCGTCACGGCCCAGCGCAGCATCGCAAGGCGATGCGCCGCGCTGGCTTGCGGCCCGCCGCGATGCGGGGGATCGCCGGCCGGAACCAGCCGCACTTCGGCAAGACCCAGCGCGCGCCGCACGTCGTCGGCGAAGCGCAGGTGCCCATAGTGAACGGGATCGAAGGTACCGCCCAGAATTGCGATCGGAGCGCTCAATGCCCGCCCTCCTCGATGGCGCCCGCGGCGTACAGTTCGAGGTGATCGATACGCGGCTCGAGCGCACGCGCCGTCTCGTCGTTGATCACGTCGCGATCGCGCAGCTCGAGGAGCTCCTTGCGCTCGGCCTCGAGGGCGAGCATCACCAGGCGCTTGTGCTTGTCCGCGAGCCCGCCGTGCGCCGCGCCGCTCTCCTCTTCGACATCCAGTGCGGCAGCGCGGGCCTCATAGGTGTCGACCAGGTGCTCCGCAAACTTGCGCTCCTCCGGCGAGGCGAGCCGTTGCATTTCCGCGGCGAGCGCCGCCGTGGCGGCGCGCGCCAGCGCGAGTTCGGCTGCGCGCAACTCGCGTTCCGCCTCGCCGTCGCCTCGCAAGCCGAGCACGCGAATGAACGGCGGCAGCGTGAGCCCGTTGATCAGCAGCGTGAGCAGGATGGTGCTGGCGGCGAGGAAGATGATCTGCTCGCGCCCCGGATACGGCGTGCCCGCCGCGAGCGCCACGGGCATGGACAGCGCCGCCGCCATCGTCACCGATCCGCGCAATCCCGCCCAGCCCACGATGAACACGGCACGCGGATCGAGCTCCCCTTCGCGCTCGCGCAAGCCCGCGATCACCGCCGGCGCGACGTACGCAACGGGGTACACCCACGCGAGCCGGATGAGGGTGACGATGAGCCATAGCGCCAGCGCCTGCATCGCGAGCGTGCTCCACTCGTGCCGGTCGGCGAGCACCTTGATCGCTTCCGGCAGCGCGAGGCCCAGCAGCAGGAACACGATGCCGTTGAACACGAACAGCACGATCGACCACACGTGTAGGGCTTGCTGGCGGGTGCGCACGCCCATGTGCCGCGCGTCGCGCCAGCCCGCGTACAGGCCGCAGGTGACGACCGCGAGGATCCCCGACGCGTGCACGAGCTCCGCCGCGAGGTACGCTGCGAAGGGCGTCAGGAGCGACAGCAGCGTATGCACCAGCGGCTCGCCGGTCGCGCGGGCGACACCCTGGTGTAGCTGTCCCGCGCAGATGCCGATCGCGACGCCGACGAGCGCGCCGCCGGCAGCCACCAGCACGAGCTGGCCGCCCGCTTCCAACAGCGAGAAGGTGCCGGTGGCGAGCGCCGCAATCGCGAACTTGAAGGCGACGAGGCCGGAGGCGTCGTTGATCAGGCTCTCGCCGTTCAGGATCAGCGTCACCCGGCGCGGCAGCGGAAGGCGCTGTGTCATCGCCGCGGTGGCCACCGCATCGGTTGGCGAGACGATCGCGCCCAGCGCGAACGCGGCCGCCAGCGGCAGCGACGGGATGAGCGCGTGCATCGCGTAGCCCACGCCGGCGACGGTGGCCAGCACGAGGCCGAACGCGAGCGCCATCACCGGACGCAGGACGCGCTTCAAGTCGCGTCGCGGCATGAGCCAGCCGTCGGCGAACAGGAGCGGCGGGATGAACAACACGAAGAACATCGCCGGGTCGATGTGCACGCGCCCGAATCCGGGCACGAAGCAGTAGACGACGCCGGCGGCGATCCACAACAGCGGCAGCGGCACCGGCACCAGGCGCGCCAGCACCGCGACCAGCGCGACCGTCAGGATGAGGACGAGGGTCAACTCGACGGTGACCATCGCCGGATTGTACGGAAATCATGCCGTGCGCAAATCGCGGGTCCGCGGCCGCCGGCACCTCGGCTCCTTGTTCCGCGTTGCCGAGTCCAAGCGATTGGGGAAATAGGGACGGACGGGGAAATAGGGACGGACGGGGAAATAGGGACGTACCCTATTTCCCCTATTTCCACGTCCCTAGAAACTGGACCCCGGTTCGAGCAGGAAGGCTTCCTCCTCCGCGGTCGATGCGCGGCCGAGGATCGCGTTGCGGTGCGGGTAGCGCCCGAAACGGAAGACGATCTCGGCGTGCTTGCGCGCCCACTCGAGCGGACCGTCGTCGCCCATCTCCTTGGCCAGCGCGCCGAACAAGGCGAGCGAGCGGTGCTGGGCGGCGACGTCCTCGGCGTGCTCGAACGGCATGTACAGGAACCAGCGCCCGTGGTGCCAAAGCTCCCGGTCGAAGCCGCGCTCGATTGCCTCGTCCGCGGTCGCGAGCGCTCGCTCGTCGCCGGCGAAGGCACGCGGCGTGTCGCGAAAGATGTTGCGGGTGAACTGGTCGAGCAGCAGCACGCGCGCCAGGGCACCCTGCGGGGTCGCGCACCATTCACCGAGGCCTCCGGCCAGCGCAACGGCCACCGCTTCGCCGAAGCGCCCGCGAATCGCCTCGTCGAACGCGGGATCTTTGCGGAACCACACCTCGCGCGCGCGGCCGCGCTCGGGACCCCCTTCGGGCCCGAACCAGAAATCGATGACCTCGGAGGCGGTCGTGTCCATGGCCTTATCATACGGGCAATGAACGCGACCACCTCCTACCGCAACGTAGCACTCCTCGCCTGCTGCCAGGCGCTGCTCCTGACCAACGGCTCCGGCCTCATCTCGATGATCGGCCTCGTCGGCTATTCGCTGGTGGACACCAAGTCGCTCGCCACGCTGGGGGCGACGACTTACGTGCTGGGGTCCACGGCGGCCACGATGCCGATGTCGCTGTGGATGGCGAAGGTCGGCCGCCGGCGCGGCTTCATGGCCGGAGCGCTGGTAAACATCGGTGGTTGCTTGCTGGGGGTGGTGGCGCTCGCCGTGCACAGCTTCGCGCTGTTATGCTTCGCGACCGCGATCATCGGTGTGTACAACGCGATCGGGCTGCAATACCGCTTCGCGGCGGCGGAAGTCGCGAGCAAGGCCGACAAGGCGCGCGCCATCTCGCTCGTGCTCGCCGGAGGTATCTTCGGCGGCTTTCTGGGCCCAGCGCTCACGCGCTGGGGACGCGACCTGTTCGCCACCCCCTTCCAGGGCTCGTTCCTGCTGCTTGCGGGCGCCGCGCTCGTCGCGCTCGCCGTGCAGTCGCAGGTCCACGTCCCGAAACCCGCGGCCGAGGAACGCGCGGGCGGGGGGCGGCCGCTGCGCGAGATCGTGCGCCAGCCCGTGTTCATCGTCGCCGCGCTGGCGGCCGCGCTCGGCTACGGCCTCATGAACCTGCTCATGAACGCGACACCGCTGGCGATGGACTTCTGCAGCCTGCCTTACGCGATGGCCGCGACCGTGATCTCCTGGCACGTGGTGGGCATGTACGCGCCGGGTTTCGTGACCGGGAGCATCATCACGCGCTTCGGGGCGCTCAACGTGATCCTCGGCGGCGTCGTGGTGATGGCTGCCGGCGCGCTGGTCGCGGTCGGAGGCAACAGCTTTCCGCACTTTCTCGTCGCACTCGTGCTGGTCGGGATCGGCTGGAACTTCATGTACACCGGCGGCACGACGCTGCTGACCGAGTCCTACACGCCGGCCGAGAAGGCGCGCACGCAGGGCGCCAACGATTTCTTCGTGTTCGCGACGATGGCGATCTCGTCCTTCTCATCCGGCGCGCTGGTGTCTACCACGGGCTGGGAGACGATGAACTGGGGCGCGCTGCCGGTGCTCGCGCTGGTGGCGCTGGTCGTGCTCTGGTACGCGCGGTCGCGGGCGAAGATGGCGGCGACGACAGTTTAAGCAGAGGACGGCTAGCCTTAGCTATGGCTGGCAACTTCTACGGCCGCAGACGCGTGGCTAGACCCGACGAGCCAGAATGCTCACGCTGAAACAGATTCAAGCTGTCTACTGGGTGCATGTACTGGGCAGTTACCACGCTGCTGCTCATCATCTGCACGCGACGCAGTCGGCTGTGTCTAAACGGATTCTGGAGCTCGAGGAGTCTCTGAATCTGAAGCTCTTCGAGCCCTCGAACCGAACCCAGTTGACGCGGCAGGGTCGCGATATTCTTGGCGATCTGGAAAGGATTCTTCAGCTTCACCGCAACGTCCTGCAGAGGGTTTCTGACGACAAGATGTACGCGGGCTCGTTTCGCCTTGGAGTTTCCGAAATGGTTGCGGTTACCTGGTTGCCCGATCTCCTGACAGAGATCGAGAGACGCTTTCCACGCCTGTCTCTAGAGTCTTCCGTCAGCCTAACGTCTGTGCTCTGGAGCCAGATGAGCAACCAGCGACTGGACATGATTATCTGCCCGCACATCGAAAGCGAAGAGGCGCAGTTTCTCACCAAGGCGTTGGGCGAGATGCGAACGTGCTGGATGGCCAAGCCGGGGTTGCTGACGATCCCCGACCGCCAAGGCCGGTACACCCTGCAGCACCTGCAGGGTCAGACTTTGTTAACGCATTCCGGTGGCTCGCAGCTGCATCAGCAGTTACAGCAGTCGCTCGAACGCGCCTCGGTGCGCTTCGACAAGGTCATCTACTGCAACAGCATGATCGCTCTGGCCGAGCTTGCGGTTGCCGGTCTTGGATTAACATGCCTGCCGCGGGACTACTTCGATGCGTACGTGCGGCAGGGCCATTTGCAAGTGTTGAAATGTGATGTGCCTCCGCCGTCGCTCCCCTATCAGGCCATCTATCGCAATGATTTGATCAGTGAACGGATCGCGGAGATGGCCTGCCGCAAGTGCCGTTTCATCCATCCGAGGGCCATGAACCGTTCTCGCCCGAGACCGAGTCGATGATATTGGATCAATTCACGCGCTGAGTAGTTTTTATCATCCGATGGATGAAATAAAGTAGCTGTATTTATCGACCTGTTGCACCTACCATTCCGTCGTCATCAGCCGGGTGAGGTTGAACGTGGCGACGATGCAAGCACAGGTTCTGAGGGCCGCTGGGGGCGTCGGCAACTTTGAGCTGACGGCAATGCCGGTGCCGAACATCCAGGCTGGAAAAGTGCTGCTGCAAATGGCGGCAACGTCGATCAACCCCATCGATATCAAGATTCGCGAGGGCTTGCCTGTCGGACCACAGCTGCCTGGAGTGATCGGTTGCGACGTGGCCGGAACCGTACGCGCCGTTGGCGCCGATGTGCACGACCTGAAGGTAGGCGATGAAGTCTACGGAGCGGCTGCCGGAGTCAGGGGGCTGGGTGGTGCTATGGCTGAGTACGTGTCTGCCGATGCCCGCTTGCTGGCGCCGAAGCCGGTCGCGATGTCCGTGCAGGATTCGGCCGCGCTGGCGTTGATCGGAATCACCGCCTCCGAGGGCATTCGCCGCTGCCAGGTCGGCGCTGGCGACCAGGTGTTGATTCAAGGCGGTAATGGCGGCGTCGGACACATTGCCATCCAGCTGGCTACTGCCCGTGGCGCGAAGGTCACGGCCGCTGTGCGCAGCGAGAAAAGCGCGCAGCTGGTTCTTGACATGGGTGCCCACGATGTCATCGTCGACCGCGGTCCGGAGCATCGCCAGCAGGAGATCAAGCGCATCACGGGTGGTAAGGGGTTCGACGTAGTGTTCGACACTGTTGGCGGTGCATCGCTGGATGCCGCCTTCCAGGCGGCCGCGCTCAACGGACGGGTTGCTGCAATCTCGGCGCGCTCCACGCATGATCTGTCCCTGCTGCACGGCAAAGGTCTAACGCTCAACGTCGTGTTCATGCTGATTCCGCTGCTATACGATATCGGGCGCGAGCGCCATGGCCTGACGCTGCGTGAGCTTGCGACCCTGGTCGATAACGGGAAGCTGCGTGTGCGCGTGGACCCCACCCGATTCGACCTGGTTCACGCAGCCGCCGCACATGAGTACTTCAGCTCCGGTAGAGCGCAGGGTAAGGTTGTCATCCGCATCCGCTGAACTGCGGGTGGCGACATCAAGGCATCGCCTCCTAACAATCGCCCGTGCACCTAAGCTTGGTCAACATGAAAATCGAACGTGTAGAGACATTCTTCTTTCACCCGGGAAGCGGGAAGAACCTCCTTTTCTGCCGCATCCTCACCGACGATGGAACCCACGGCTGGGGCGAATCATACGTCGGCGTCAAGAAAGAACGCGTCGTCGATGAGTACATAAAGGCGATGGCGCCGTACATCGTGGGGCGCGATCCAACCCACATTCGGCATTTGGCGCAGATCATGTTCGACGATTTCGCGATTCGGCGCTCGGGTGTCGACTTCTTCTGCGCCTGGAGCGCGATCGAGCTGGCGCTGTGGGATATCGTCGGCAAGCGAGCCGGCATGCCGGTTCATCAACTCCTGGGGGGGGCTTGTCGCGAGCAGGTACGCGTTTATGCCAATGGCTGGTGGTACGGGGTGGATTCCATCGATTCCACCGTCAAGAGAGCGCTGCAAGTCAAGGAGATGGGCTTTACGGCGCTGAAATGGGATCCTTTTCCAGGGCCGTGGCGTACGTTCATCAGCCGCGCCGAAGAAGACTATGCGGTCGATAACGTGCGAGCAGTCCGTGAGGCCTTGGGTCCCAATGTGGATTTGCTCATCGATGCCCATCGGCGCGTGGCACCACACCATGCCATACGGGTTGCAAGGAGGCTGGAGGAATTCGACATCTTCTGCTACGAAGAGCCCAGTCTTTCGGACAACGTCGATCTGGTAGCACAGACCAGGCAAGCTATCTCGACGCCAGTCGTCACTGGCGAAACGCTCTATACGAAGGAAGATTTCTTGCGCGTCCTAGAGCGACGCGCGGCGGACATCCTGAACCCGGATATCTGTGCCGTGGGCGGCCTGCAGCAGATGCTGGACATCGCTACGATGGCGCAGCCCCATGCGGTGGCCATTGCCCCCCACAACTATAACAGCACCGTTATCGGCCTGGCGGCAACGGTGCACTACTCGGCGTTGATCACAAACTTCACGATCGCAGAATGCTTCATCAATTTGCAGGACGCGTGCGCGGAGATCGCCGCGCCTGGGGTCACCATGAAGGATGGATGGGCCGACTTGCCGGCAGCGCCGGGCTGGGGCGTCGACATCGACGTCGACGCTCTGCGTCGGCGCCCCTACAAGGACTTCCCGCACAAGAACATGCGCACGTATGACGAAGAGCCACCGCGCAAGAACTATGTCTGGGGCGTTGCCAACGTAACGCGTTGAAGTGCTTTGATTGGAGTCGTTTTCTGAACGATTTTGAGAAGGAGACCAGTGAGTGTCTGAATACGAGCAGAAAGTAGCCGTTCCACCGGAGTTGAAGGGTTACGAGAAGGTGGGTGCGGCGACGGCGCACGAAGCCATGGGTCGCCGCGGCGCGCTTGAGTCAGCGATCAAGCCGATTCACCATGGAATGCGCCTGCTGGGACTAGCCTTTACCTGCCGCACGGATCCCAACGACAACCTAACGCTGCATGCGGCACTGAAGATGGCTAAGCCCGGGGAAATCGTAGTCTGCGACAGTGGCGGGTTCACCGAGCAGGGTGCTTTCGGCGACGTGATGGCCAGCTGCGCCGTTGGCCGGAAGCTGGGCGGATTGTTGATCGATGGTGGCGTGCGTGATGCAGCCACGATTGCGGCGGTGGGCTTCCCGGTATTCTCGCGAGCAGTGTGCATCAAGGGCACGGTCAAGCAAAGCTGGGGACAACTGCAGATCCCGGTGGTTGTTGGTGGGGTATCCGTCAACCCGGGTGACCTGGTGATCGGTGACGATGATGGCGTCTGTATCGTCCCCGGCGATCAGATCGAGTCGATCGGTGCCAAGTGTCGTCAGCGTGAAGAGAAGGAAAGCAAGTTTCGCGAGGCTCTGCTCGCCGGCAAGACAACCTGGGACCTGCTCAATCTCGAGGAAATCCTCAAGGCCAAAGGCATCGCGTCTCCCTTTGCATCTTGATTAGGAGCAGTCATGGCTACGCCAAGAGCCGTCGATTACGAGAACGCGAGTGTCGAGGTGCGGAATGTCTTCGATGACATCAAGAGCACCCGGAACTCCGACGACGTGAATAATTTCTGGAAGTATCTGGCCAACGACCCAGCAACGCTCCGTCGAACCTGGGAAAGCGTCAAGGAAGTGATGGGTCCGGGCGAGCTGCCACGGGTCGTCAAGGAAATGATCTACGTTGCGGTCAGCGTCACCAACAACTGCGGCTATTGCATTGCGAGCCACAGTGCGGCTGCCGCCAGCGTCGGAATGACCGACAAGATGTTCGGCGAGTTGATGGCTATCGTTGGGATGGCGAACGAAACCAACCGGCTGGCCAATGGCTACCGCGTGCCGATCGATCCGCTATTTCAATGAAATGGCGGCGATGGGCTGTGGAGGTTCCAGCGCTCAAATGGAAGATGAATAAGGATGCATCCATGGCTTACTTCAAACTCGGAGATCCACGCGCGCTTTTGATGTGGATGGGGGTAGTGATCGCGGTAGCCATGGGTATCAAACCCATTTGGGCCGCGGATTATCCGGAGCGACCGATCAAGATCGTTGTGCCGTTCTCGGCCGGTGGCGGCCAGGACTTATTCATTCGAGCAGTTCGACCATTGCTTGTGGAGGAGTTGTCGGGTGCCGTAGTCGTGATCGAGAACCGCCCGGGCGCTGCCGGAAACATTGCCGCAACATTCGTTGCCAATGCACTTCCCGACGGGTATACCTTATTACAAGGTACCGCGGCGACGCACGGTATGAATCAGGCCATTTACAAGGATTTGCAGTTTGATGCACAGAAGAGCTTCGAGCCGGTTCGGCTGCTAGCGGAAGTGCCGTTGGTGCTTGTCGTCAATTCCAACGTCCCTGCCAACAATGTCACGGAGCTTGTCGAATATCTTAGAGCCAAACCGGGCAAATACTCCTATGGCTCGTCGGGGACTGGAGCGCCGTTGCACTTGGCCGGTGAGGTGTTCAAGAAGGTGGCGGGTGTCGACATTCAGCACGTCCCCTACAAGGGCTCCGCGCCTGCGATTGTGGATCTGCTTGCGGGTATCACGGTAATGCAGTTCGATACCCTTGCCGTAACCAACCCGTACGTGAAAGCTGGCCGCTTGAAGCGATTGGGTGTGGCGAGTGCGAATCGCATACAGGGGGCGCCCGATCTGCCGACGTTGCGCGAGCAAGGGTATGACGTGCAGGTCTATTCTTGGAGCGGCATATTCGCGCCCGCAAGGACGCCTGCGACAATCATCGACAAGTTGTCGACTGCATTTGGTAGCGCGGTCAACGCTCCGTCCATTCGGGAAAAGCTCTATGACATGGGCTACGAACCAGTGGTCGATTCTGGTCCTGCCCATCTGAGAGCGCTGGTGGCGTCCGAACTGGAAAAATGGAAGAAGGTCGTCGAGTTGGCAGGAGTTCAGGCTAACTGAGGAAACGTCGACGCGCGCAGTGCCATGCTCGAGGCGGCGCAGATGGCCGCCCAAGAAGCTCGCATGTCAGACGTCGGGGAAGTGGTCGAAAGCGCCCACTCCATACTTCAAGAGAGGCTAAAGATGGAAGAGGCCGAAGCGAAGGTTCGGATGGATTTGGCCGAGTACGGAGACCAATTGCTAGGCCTGATTCCCGCTGAGCGAATTCGGCAAGTCCGTTTCGAACGCCCTTCGGCGGCGTTGATCGAGGGCTTCAAGCGCCTGTGCGATCTAACATCGACCGTTGCCGACATTCTCGATACGTTCGGCTACGATACTGCAATTGCCGCGAGCGATTTGTCGCCGCTGCGCGACGACCAGCGCATCGTTGGCCCCGCGGTGACTATTCGCCATATGGCTGCCCGCGTGGCACCGGCGTTCCATCTGGCGCAGCGCAAGCCGCCGCCGCAGCTCGGCGGGCGCGATCAAATCACCTTGTGTGAACGCGGCGACGTGATGGTGATCGATGCTCGCGGAATCGGACCAGCGTCCAGTTTTGGCGGACTGATGGCCACTTCGATGAAGAGCGCGGGTCTTGAAGGATTGATAGTGGACGGCTGGGTTCGCGACGCCAGGACCATGCGTACACTGGGCTTGAACGTATGGGCTCGCGGCACCACTCCACGTACCGGTAAGCACCGCATGGAGCTAGCCGAGTTTAACGGCCCGGTGGAAATCGCCGGTGTGCAGATCCGGCCGGGCGACATCATGGTGGGCGACAGCGATGGAGTCATCGTGGTACCGCTCGAGGTCGCTGCGCAGGTGCTGGAACAGGCCACGGCTGCAACCGAGCGCGAAGAAAGACTCGTTGCCGCGTTGGAATCGGGCGCGTCGCCCAGGGACGCCGCTGCAATATTGCCACCGACCAAATGGTGACGACGCGAGCGCCGACATCGATGCAAGCGGCACAGAGCACCGCGATGGGGATCATCGGCTTTGGTCAGCTCGGTTCTTCGCTGGCATCCGTTCTGCGCCAAACTGGCGTGCATGCGGTCATTGTGTATAGCGTGCCGGCGGATGCGGTGGCGCGCGAACGGGCTGAGCGAAGTGGGTTGCAGTGGAGCGAGACGCCAGCCGGTCTCGCGAAGGCAAAGGTGGTGTTCTCCGCGGTTACGGCAACGACGGCGCTCGACGCGGCGCGCAACTGCGCCCAGCACTTGGCGGCGGATGCCATGTATGTCGACCTCAATTCCATGGGTCCTAGACAAAAGCGCGCGGTTGCGGATTTGGTCACGGGGGCCGGATGCCGATTCGTCGATGGCGCCGTCCTCGGCGCGGCAGTCGATGGTATCCGTATGCCCATCATTTGTTCGGGACCCGAAGCGGTCGCCTGTGCTGATCTGCTCTCGACTCTTGGGATGAACGTGCGTGCCGTTGGCGACCAAGCTGGTGATGCATCCGCTATAAAGATCGTGCGCAGCGTACTTGCCAAGGGTCTGGAAACGCTGTACGTCGAAGCCTTGCTCGCCGCGGGTAGGCTCGGGGTACGGGACGAGGTTCTGGAGACCTTTTGTAGCTGGTTGGACATGCGCCCTGCCGCAGCCACCGCGGAGCTGCTGGTCACAACGCATGTCGTGCACGCCGAACGGCGCATGCATGAGCTCGAGATGTCGATTGACGCCGTCCAGGAGGCCGGCGTGGCGCCGATCGTGACCAAGGCAGTGCATGAGCGGCTTGCGGCCACGACGAGATCGGGCGTTGGTGACCAGTTTGGGGGAAATGTGCCACAAAGCCTGGCCAAGGCGCTGGACGCACTTCAGTCCGTGTTGTGAATGGAAGGAACGCGAAACGATGAAGACCACCAATGACCACGCTGCGAAAGACGAAGCGGACGGTACGTTGGATCTGCTCAGGGGGTTGGGCACAGCGGATCTTTCGGATGCAATGTATGCCTTGTCGATTCCGGACTCGGCGCTTGACCCTGAGGTGAGGCTCTTGGCCGGGGAGTCGCTCGTCGGGAGGGCGATCACTATCGAACGCGTCCCGACGCCGCACAACACTTCGACCGATGAGATTGCCCCGGACATGAAGATGGCTATCCAGGAACTTATCGATAGCGCCAGGCCGGGCTCGGTCATGGTCCTGGCGGCCCAGAGAATCGCCAGCCATGCGAACTCTGGCGGGAATCAGGCCTTGCGCGCCAGCAAGGTCGGCATGAACGGCTGGGTAACCGACGGCGCCATTCGTGATCTCGAAGAAATGAAGAGTTATGGCATCACAATCTTTGCCAAAGGAACCTCGCCCCGCGCAGGTCAGCATCGATTTACTACCGTAAAGAAGAATGAACCCGTCGTTTGTGCTGGCGTGTTGATTAATCCAGGTGATCTGATCGTGGGCGACTCCGACGGTGTCATCGTCATACGTCCACGCGACGTCAAGCGAATCGTCGAAAAAGCCAAAGAATTGAAGGCGAGAGAAGAGCAGATGCAAAGTTTCATCCGCGAAGGAGGGAGTCTCAAGGAAGCAACGGCGAAGTACAAAATTAGATAGTCTTTTGCCGCGATTCGAATTACATGAATCATCGAATGATGGAGCACGCGATGAAAAGAAATCTTCTCAATCTATTTTTCCTGTCAGCGCTCTTCGGTCTTAACGCCTATCCTTACGTACACGCCGCAGATTGGCCCGTTCGTGACGTGAAGATAGTGGTTCCTTACCCGCCAGGCAGCAGCAACGATGCGATCGGCCGTTTTCTTGCCGATGGCTTTCAAAAGAAGTTCGGCCGTACATTCATTGTCGAGAACAAACCGGGCGCGAGCGGGAGTATAGGTATTAACGAGGTGGCGCGATCGAAGCCGGACGGTTATACGATTCTGGTTGTTTCCAACAGCATGGTGACAAACCTCGTGTCGCCGAGTGGAGTCGGCTACGAGGTCTTCAGGGATTTCGAGCCTGTTAGCTTGGCGGGGACCATGCCTATCGTATTGGTCGTGAACCCGGAACTGAAAATCAGAACCGTTGATGAATTTATTGCGCAAGCAAAGGCAAAGCCCGGCCACCTCAAGTACGGATCCTCGGGCGAAGGGTCACCGCACCAACTCACGATGGAGCTTTTCAAGTCGATTACTGGCACTGATCTGCTCCACGTGCCGTACAAGGGGCAAGCGCCGATTCTGGTCGATTTGCTGGCGGGCCGGATCGACGCTGCATTCGTGACGTTGGGACCGGCTGTGCGCTTTATCAAGGTCGGGAAATTGGATGCTATCGGCATGCTCGGCAGCGAGCGCTCCAAGTTGGCGCCGGATATTCCGACGTTGAAAGAGCTCGGCGTTAAGGGGATGGATCTGGAATGGTGGCTGGGAGTGTTCGTGCCCAAGGGGACGGATCAATCGATCGTGAAGCAAATCGCGGAAGGAGTTCAGGATTTGAGCTCCCAAGCGGCTTACGCCAAAGCGCTCGAGGGAGCGAGCATCGTGCCGGTCGGCGATAGGCCGGAACAGTTCAGCAGCATGCTGAAGAGGGAAATTGCGGTGTGGAAAGACGTCGCCGGAAAGATTCATTTCACCGAACAGAAATGATCTCTCGTCGTCGATTCCTGCATACATGTTGTCATCTGATATCGCACTGACAGATATCGACCCGCAGGAGACTGCGGAATGGCGCGATGCGCTTCTGGCTCTTGTGGCGGCACAAGGCCCACAGCGTGCGCGCTTCATGCTGGACGAGTTGGCTCGTCTGGGTCGGGCACGCCATGTCGATTGGCGTCCCGATCGAAACACGCCGTATGTCAACACGATTGCCGTGCAGGATCAGCACGCATACCCGGGTGACCTTGCGATTGAAGAGCGCTTGGTTTCGCTGATGCGCTGGAACGCGTTGGCGATGGTGGTTCGGGCCAACCGCGCCTACGGCGAGTTGGGTGGACACATTGCCAGTTACGCCAGCGCTGCGGATCTATTCGAGGTTGGCTTCAACCACTTCTTTCATGCGCGTGAGGGTCTTGCGGATGGCCAGCATCGGGGAGATCTGGTGTTCTTTCAGCCGCATAGCGCGCCGGGAGTCTATGCGCGTGCCTTCTTCGAAGGATACCTGTCAGAACAGGACCTGATGCATTTCCGTCAGGAGTTGACGGCGGCCGAGGTGGGCGTGCAAGGGTTGTCGAGCTATCCACATCCATGGCACATGCCCGATTTCTGGCAGTTTCCCACCGGATCTATGGGGATAGGCCCGATCAGCAGCATCTACCACGCCCGCTTCATGCGTTATCTGACCGACAGAAGGCTGCTGGACTGCGTCGATCGGAAGGTTTGGGGCGTCTTTGGCGACGGTGAAATGGACGAACCGGAGAGCACCAGCGCGCTGACGCTGGCTTCTCGAGCGAAGCTGGACAACCTGATCTGGGTGGTTAACTGTAACTTGCAGAGACTCGATGGTCCGGTGCGGGGGAACGGTCGCATTATCGATGAGTTGGAGCGGCTGTTCTCGGGCGCAGGTTGGAACGTCATAAAGCTACTATGGGGAAGCGACTGGGATGGATTGTTTGCGTCTGACCTGACGGGCACTCTGGTGCGCACTCTTGGTGCGACTGTGGACGGCCAGATGCAGACGTTTGCGGCCAAGGACGGACACTACAATCGTGAGCATTTCTTCAATCAAACTCCGGAACTGGCGCGCCTAATCGAGGGGCTAACCGACGATCAGATCGATCGCCTCAAGCGCGGTGGTCATGATCTGGTGAAGATTCATTCGGCCTATGCAGCGGCGGTAGCGCACAAGGGTCAACCGACGGTAATACTGGCTCTGACCAAGAAGGGTTATGGCATGGGTCAAGCCGGACAGGGTAGGATGACCACGCACAGCCAGAAAAAGCTCGACGAGGCGAGTCTGCTTGAGTTTCGCAACCGCTTCGATCTTCCCCTCTCCGACACGCAAACGACTAGTCTGACCTTCTGCAGGCCCGCTGACGATAGCGCGGAAATGCACTATCTGCATGGGCAACGCGCTAAGTTGGGTGGCTACCTGCCACGCCGTGAGACAACATGCGACACCTTGACCGTGCCGCCGCTCACTAGATACGCACAGTTCGCGTTGATCGCCAGTGGCAAAGAGATGAGCACGACCATGGTCTTCGTGCGATTGTTAACGGCATTGCTCAAGGACAAGGAGCTTGGCCCACGCATCGTGCCCATCGTGGCTGATGAGGCGCGCACCTTCGGCATGGCAAATTTGTTTCGGCAGGTAGGGATCTATAGCAGCGTTGGGCAGGTTTATTCGCCGGAGGATATCGGCTCGATTCTCTTTTATCGCCAAGCCAGGGATGGCCAGATTCTGGAAGAGGGAATAACCGAAGCCGGCGCGGTGGCCAGCTGGACTGCGGCCGCAACGAGTTACAGCGTGCATGGACTGACCATGCTCCCGTTCTACATCTTTTACTCGATGTTCGGCTTTCAGCGCGCGGGCGATCTGATCTGGGCGGCAGCCGACCAACGTGCGCGTGGCTTTTTGTTGGGGGCGACGTCCGGACGCACTACCTTGGGTGGCGAAGGTCTGCAGCACCAGGATGGCAGCAGCCATGTAGTGGCAGCGACGATACCCAATTGCCGAGCCTACGATCCGGCCTTTGCCGGCGAAGTGGCCGTCATTATCGACGCCGGCATGCGTGAGATGGTGACCGAGCACCGCGACGTGTTCTACTACATTACTTTGATGAATGAGAACTATGCGCAGCCGGATCTGCCTGAGGGTGCGCGCGAGGGGGCGTTGCGTGGTTGCTATGTCTTGCAGAGTCATCCACCTCTGCCCGGCAAGGCGACCGGCGAATCGGTGACACTGTTGGGATCGGGCGCAATCTTGAACGAAGTAATGGCTGCGGCTCAGCAGTTGCAGCTGGATGGCGTTGCCACCACCGTAGTCAGCGTCACAAGCTGGAGCGAGCTTGCGCGCGATGGTCAAGCTCATGAGAAACGGATGCTGGGCGGAGAAGCTGGAACGCCGTGGATTTGTCGGGTGCTGGCGACAACCAGCGGTCCAGTCGTCGCTGCAACTGATTATGTGCGAGCGCTACCCGATAGCGTGCGTGCGTTCATCCCCAAGGGGCGCCGCTACATCACGTTGGGCACGGATGGTTTCGGTCGCAGCGATACGCGTGCGGCGCTGCGCCGCTACTTCGGTGTCGATGCTGCAACCATCGCGCAGGCCGCGCGTGCGTCACTT
>JADLEZ010000567.1 GCA_020845855.1 Burkholderiales bacterium | reverse complement strand
CTGGTGACGTCCTCGAGGCGTGCGCCGATCTGCTGCGCGTAGAAGTCGACGCCGAAGCGGCCGAGGCAGGCGACGTCGAGCGATCGGCCGTCGGCGAAGCGGGTGGTGTTGCGCATGGACGAGGCGTACAGGTCCGCACGGCGGCGGGCGGCGTGGAACGTGCATTCTGCCGCGGCGTGGAATGAAACGCAAATTCCACCGCCCCTCACCCTGACCCTCTCCCCGCAATGCGGGGAGAGGGAACTCTCCATCGGCCACCGTCGCGCTGTCCCTGCCTGCCAGGCCGTGGACTCTCCATCGGCCACCGTCGCTCCCTCTCCCGCTTGCGGGAGAGGGAGGCTGCTCGTCTTACCTGAATTCCACCCCCATCGCTTTCAACGCCTCGATTTCCTCGTCGCCGAAGCCCCAATCCTTCAACGCCTCTCCGCCCCCCATTCCACGCTCCGACGGCGCGCTGCGAACGGCGCCCGGCGTGCGCGAAAACCGCGGCGCCGGCACCGGCTGGACCACGTCCCCCACTCGCACGTGCGCATGACGGGCGACGTTGTGCGGATGCTGTGCCGCCTCGGCGAACGAAAGCACCGGCGCGAAGCACGCATCCGATCCTTCGAACGCGCGGACCCATTCGCCGCGCGTGCGCGTCCTGAAGACCGCCGCAAAGCGCTCGCGCAAGCGCGGCCAACCGGCGCGATCGTGTTGCGCAGGAAGCTCGCCCGGGGAAAGGCCAAGCCGATCGAGCAGCTCCGCGTAGAACCTGGGCTCGATCGCGCCGATTGCGACGTGCTCGCCGTCGCCGGTCTCGTAGCACGCGTACCACGGCGCGCCACCGTCGAGCACGTTCGCGCCGCGCGACGCGCTCCATTGCCCGGCCGCGTGCATGCCCCAGAACATCGTCGTCAGCAGCGACGCACCTTCGACCATCGCTGCGTCGACGACCTGCCCGTGCCCCGACGCCCGCGCCTCGATCACCGCGCACGCGATGCCGAACGCGAGCAGCATGCCGCCGCCGCCGAAGTCGCCGACGAGGTTGAGCGGCGGCACCGGCACGCCGCCGGCCGGTCCGATCGCATGGAGCGCACCGGACAGCGCGATGTAGTCGATGTCGTGCCCCGCGCGCGCGGCGAGCGGCCCGTCCTGTCCCCATCCGGTCATGCGACCGACGACGAGCCGCGGATTGCGCGCGAGCAGCGTATCCGGCGCGAGGCCCAGGCGCTCCAGCACGCCGGGACGAAAGCCCTCGACCAGCACGTCGGCGCGTTGCGCCAGCGCGAGCGCGGCATCGACGCCCCGCTTCGACTTGAGGTCGAGCGTCAACGAGCGGCGTCCGCGCAACATCACGTCCGACCAGCGCGCGCGCTCGAAGCCGAGCCCCGGGTCGCTCGGGCGCTCGACGACGAGCACGTCGGCGCCCATGTCGGCGAGCATCATGCAGCAGAACGGCGCGGGGCCGATCGCCTCGAGCTCGAGCACGCGAAGTCCGTCAAGCGGTCCCATGGCGCGATGCTAGCAACGTTCGCCGGCGGCATCCGCGTGCGTTCGCACGAAACCTCGCGCGCCGCGTGCCGTCTGACCTTGCTGACCCACCCGGGAGGAAGACGCATGGAACTCGAAGCCGTGATCGCCGGCTACGGCAACCGCTGGCTCGCCACGCTGGCCGTCGCCGTCGTCGCCGTCGCCGTGGCGCTCGTCGCCTGGACCATCGTCGCCTCGGCGCTGCGCCGGCTTGCGCGATTGAGCGTGCCGCTGACGCGCCTCGTCGAGCACGCGCGCGCCCCCGCTCGCCTGGTCGCGCCGCTGATCGCACTGCAGTTCGTGTTCGGCGTCGCGCCCGACGATCTCGCGACGATGGCGGCGGTCCGGAGGATCACGGCGCTCGCGCTGATCGCAGCGATCACCTGGCTCGTCATCAGCGCCGTGCAGGCGGTCGCGCAGGCCATCGTCGAGCTGCACCCGGCGAACGTCAGCGACAACCTCGAGGCGCGTCGCGTGCACACGCAGACGCGCGTGCTCTCCCGCGTCGTGATGTTCATCGTCGGCCTCGTCGGCATCGGCGCGGCGCTGATGACGTTCCCCAACGTGAGGCAGATTGGCGCGAGCCTCCTCGCCTCGGCAGGCGTCGCGGGCCTGGTGGCCGGCATTGCGGCACGGCCGGTGATCGGCAGCCTCATCGCCGGCTTGCAGATCGCGCTCACGCAGCCGATCCGCCTCGACGACGTCGTGATCATCGAGGGCGAATGGGGCCGCATCGAGGAGATCACGGCGACCTATGTCGTCGTCAAGGTGTGGGACGAGCGCCGCCTCGTCGTGCCGCTGTCGTGGTTCATCGAGCACCCGTTCCAGAACTGGACGCGGCGCTCGGCGCAGCTCCTCGGCACGGTGATGCTGTGGCTGGACTACCGCGTGGCGCTCGCGCCGCTGCGCGCCGAGCTCGAGCGCGTGTGCAAGGCGGCGTCCGAATGGGACGGCCGCGTCGCCCTGCTGCAGGTGACCGACACCACCGAGCGCGCCATGCAGGTGCGCCTGCTCGTCAGTTCCACCGATGCGTCGAAGCTGTTCGACCTCCGCTGTCGCGTGCGCGAGGCGCTGATCGACTTCCTGCAGCGGCAGGAGCCCGACGGATTGCCGCGCCTGCGGGCCGAAATCGAGCAGGCGGAAAAGCGCGCGGGCGCGAAGGCGCCGCAGCCGCCGCCCGAGCACGCGGGCGTGGGCGATTCGTCGGCGATCCGCCATCCCGACCATGCGGTGAAGCACGCGCCGCCGCCGCCGAAGGAAGGCGAGCGCGTTGCTCGGAGTGACGAGCAAGTCGCGACGGCGAAACGGTCGTAGCGAGACGTGCGTCGTTGGAGTTGGAAGACGCTGGGCCCCCGCCTTCGCGGGGGCGACGGCGGGTGGAGTGCTGGGCCACCGCCTTCGCGGGGGCGACGTAGCAACATTGGTGTCGTCGTTCCCGCGCAAGCGGGAACCCAGCGTCGTCAATGCACCTCGACGACGCGCACCGCCCTCAACTTCCGCCCGGCCCGCGCTCGTGCATCGCCGACTGCAGGTAGTTGGGCAGCCCCACCTTGCCGATCAGCTCGAGCTGCGTCTCGAGCCAGTCGATGTGCTCCTCCTCGGACTCGAGGATCTCCTCGAAGAGCTCGCGCGACACGTAGTCGCCGACCGATTCCGCGT
>JADLEZ010000566.1 GCA_020845855.1 Burkholderiales bacterium | reverse complement strand
GTCGCCGACGAGGACTGGGTGCGCAAGACGCAGGCGCAATTCGGCCCGATCGAGGTCGCGCCGGGCTTGTTCATCGTGCCGACCTGGTCGCAACCGCCCGATCCGGCGGCGGTGAACATCCGCCTCGATCCTGGCCTCGCGTTCGGCACCGGCTCGCATCCGACGACGCGGCTGTGCCTCGCCTACCTGCGCACCGCGTTGCGGGGCGGCGAATCGGTGCTCGACTACGGCTGCGGGTCGGGCATCCTCGCCATCGCGGCGGCGCGGCTCGGGGCGTCCCGGGTGACGGGCGTGGACGTCGACCCGCAGGCGCTGGGCGCCAGCGCCGCGAATGCGCAAGCCAACGCTGTGGCTGCCGCGTTCGTGAGCCCGGAGGAACTGCCGCCCGGCCGGTTCGACGTGGTCGTCGCCAACATCCTGGCCAATCCGCTGGTCCTGCTCGCCCCCGTGCTGTGTGCCCGCGTCGCGCCGCACGGCCGGATCGCGCTGTCCGGCGTCCTCGCCGAGCAGGCGGACGCCGTTGCCGCGGCCTATGCGCCGTGGTTTACACTCGCGGCCACCGAGGCGAGCGACGGCTGGGTGCTGCTGTCGTCGCGCTGAGAAACACCGTGAGCGCGAACAAGCCCCGAAGCGCGAAGCGCGGTGGGTAGTCCACATTCCTCATGGCCGACGAACTCTTCACCCGCTGTCCCGGCTGCAAGACGATCTTTCGGGTGACCGAGGGGCAACTCTCCCTGCGCGCGGGACAGGTGCGCTGCGGCCACTGCCGGACGGTGTTCAACGGCCGCGAGGAGTTGATCGCGCTCGACGCGCCGGCGATGGACGAGGAAGCGGACGACGAACTCGCCAAGGGTCCGCCCACGGTCACCTTGCGCAGCGCGCGCTCGCTGGAGCCGGCGCCGCCGGAATCCGCGGCCCCGCCCCCGGCCGTGCCGGCGCCAATTTCCGTTGTCGACTATGAAAACCGCTTCGCGTGGGAGCATAGGAAGGAGCGGTCGCGCACCGGCAAGGTGCTCGCCGCGATCGCGATACCGGTGCTTCTGGTGGCGCTCGTCCTGCAGGCGGTGTATCACTATCGGGACGCCCTCGCCGCCCACCTGCCGGCAACCAAGCCCATGCTGACGCGGCTGTGCGCCATGGCAGGATGCAGCATCCGGCCGCTGCGCGACGTCGCGGCGCTGTCGATCGAGGCCTCCGACCTGCAGGCCGACCCCGCGCACCGCGGTCTTCTGATCCTCAGCGCCACCCTGCGCAACCGCGCCCGCTACGCGATCGGGTACCCGCACCTCCTGCTCACGCTCACCGACGCCCAGGATCAGGTGGTGGTGCGTCGTGCGCTCGCGCCGTCCGAGTATGTGAGCGGCACCGCCAACACCTCCGCTGGCATCGCGCCTAACGGTGAGGTGCCGGTCAAGCTCTTCATCGATGCGAGCGCAACGACCCAGGCCGGGTATCGGCTTTTTCTGTTCTTCCCCTGATCGCACCGTCATGGTGCGCCCCTTGAGGGCCCGCCCCGTTCGAGTGCAAAATAGCGATTGACTCCTTCGGCGCAGGGACTGCTAACAAGAGTAACTATCTGTTTATTCTAAGTTTTATGCATGGCACGGTTATCGCTAAAGCCGTGTCGGCCCGTCACTTTCGTACTGCTTCCACCCTTTGTTGCGCCGGCTCCTAAAGACGGCTTGCGCGACGGACCTCTTTCAACGCGACACCCAGGAGAACTGCATGGCCTCACCCGCCGACGTGCTGAAAACGATCAAGGACAAGGAGGTCAAGTTCGTCGACCTTCGCTTTACCGACACCCGCGGCAAGGAACAGCACGTCACCGTGCCGAGCAAGCAGTTCACGAGCGACAAGTTCGAGTCCGGCCATGCGTTCGACGGCTCGTCGATCGCGGGCTGGAAGGGCATCCAGGCGTCCGACATGCTGCTCATGCCGGATCCGGGCACCGCGCGCCTCGACCCGTTCATGGACGAGGCCACGCTGCTCATCACCTGCGACGTGATCGAGCCGTCGGACGGCAAGGGCTACGAGCGCGACCCGCGCTCGCTCGCCAAGCGCGCGGAGGCGTATCTGAAATCCTCCGGCCACGGCGACACCGCCTACTTCGGCCCCGAGCCCGAGTTCTTCATCTTCGACTCGGTCGAGTGGAACGTCGACATGTCGGGATGCCACGTCAAGATCTCCTCGGCGGAAGCGCCGTGGTCGTCGGGCGAGAAGTTCGAGGGCGGCAACATGGCGCACCGGCCGCCGGTCAAGGGCGGTTACTTCCCGGTGCCGCCGGTCGACTCGCTGCAGGACATCCGCTCCGCCATGTGCCTTGCGATGGAGCAGATGGGTGTGGAGGTCGAGGTGCATCACCACGAAGTGGCCGCACCCGGCCAGTGCGAGATCGGCACCAAGTTCGAGACGCTGGTCAAGCGCGCGGACTGGCTGCAGATCCTCAAGTACTGCGTTCACAACACGGCGCACGCATACGGCAAGACCGCGACCTTCATGCCCAAGCCGGTAGTCGGCGACAACGGCTCCGGCATGCACGTGCACCAGTCGGTGTGGAAGGACGGCAAGAACCTGTTCGCCGGCGACGGCTATGCCGGGCT
>JADLEZ010000565.1 GCA_020845855.1 Burkholderiales bacterium | reverse complement strand
TCGATGCCCGACTCGATCTCGACGAACGCGCCGTAGTCGGTGATGTTGGTGACCTTGCCGAAAAGACGCGTGCCCTGCGGGTAGCGGCGGCCGAGGCCGACCCACGGATCTTCGCCGAGCTGCTTCATGCCCAGCGACACGCGGTTCTTCTCCTGGTCGAACTTCAGCACCTTGGCGGTGACTTCGTCGCCGACCGCGAGCACTTCCGACGGGTGCTTCACGCGGCGCCAGGCCAAGTCGGTGATGTGCAGCAGGCCGTCGATGCCGCCGAGGTCGACGAACGCGCCGTAGTCGGTGATGTTCTTGACCACGCCCTTGACGATCGCGCCTTCCGACAGCGTGGACAGGAGCTTCTCGCGCACTTCGCCCTGCGATTCCTCGAGCACCGCGCGTCGCGACACGACCACGTTGTTGCGCTTGCGGTCGAGCTTGATCACCTTGAAGTCGAGCGCCTTGTTCTCGAACGGCGACGTGTCCTTCACCGGACGGATGTCGACCAGCGAGCCGGGCAGGAACGCGCGGATGCCGTTGATCATCACGGTGAGGCCGCCCTTGACCTTGCTGGTGACGAGACCCTGCACGATCGAGCCCTGCTCCATCGCGGACTCGAGGTCGTGCCAGGCCTTCAAGCGCTTCGCCTTGTCGCGCGACAGCTTGGTCTCGCCGTAGCCGTCTTCCAGCGACTCGATGGCGACGGTGACGAAGTCGCCGGGCTTGACTTCGATCTCGCCCTTGTCGTTCTTGAACTCGTCGATGTTGATGAACGACTCGGATTTGAGTCCGGCGTTGACGACGACGATGTTGAAGTCGACGCGCACGACTTCGGCGGTGATCAGTTCGCCCTGCCGCATTTCCTGGCGCGACAGCGATTCCTCGAAGAGCTTCGCGAAATCTTCCATCGGGGGGGTGGCGGCGGGGGTGGCGGTCATGGGGGTAGCGGTAGCCATTGCGGGTTGGTTCCTTCAAAAAAGTCGGTAGGCCGTCAGCGGACGAGAACCCTTTTTCTCGCAGCCGGCGGGCTGGTGGGTCAAATCCGCGGTGCCGAGCCGGCTTGATAGCTCGCTCCGCGGTCCTCTTGCGTAGTTAAGCCCTTGATCTTCCAACAACAACGGTTTACTTGTTCTTCCGCGTCCGGTACATCGCCAGGACGCGTCCGACCGCCTCGTCGATCGAAAGGTGGGTGGTATCGAGGAGCACGGCGTCGCCGGCGGGCCGAAGCGGTGCGGCTTGCCGGCTCGCGTCGCGCTCGTCGCGCTCGCGGATATCACGCAAAAGACTGTCTAGTGTAACCGAGATTCCTTTTGTGATCAACTGCTTATGGCGGCGGCTCGCCCGCTCCTCGGCAGTGGCCGTCAGGAACACTTTGAGGTCTGCGTCGGGGAACACGACCGTACCCATGTCGCGCCCGTCGGCCACCAGGCCCGGCAGACGGCGCAAGGCGCGCTGGCGCTCGATCAGGGCCGCCCGGACCGAGGCGTGGACGGCCACTTGCGACGCCCCGGCGGAGACCGCCTCCTCGCGAATGGCGGAGGTGGCGTCCTCGCCGTCCAGCAGCAGCCGCCCGCCGGCTAAGAAGCGTACGTCGAGCGCGGCCGCAAGCGGGGCGAGCCGCCCCGCATCATCGAAGGGTACGCCGCCTTGCAGCGCCTTGAACGCGACCAGCCGGTACAGCGAACCGCTGTCGAGATAGTGGAAGCCGAGCGCCGCGGCGGCCGCGGCGGCGATCGTGCCCTTGCCCGATGCGGCGGGACCGTCGATCGCGATAACGGGGACGTGCGTCATCGTTGCAAGATCTGCGCGAGTGCTCTGAAGTAGCCGGGAAACGTCTTGCGCACGCAGCCCGGGTCGTCGATGGTCACCGCAACGCCCGCGAGCGCCGCAAGCGCGAAGCACATCGCCATGCGGTGATCGTCGTAGGTCTTCACGATCGCGGTTTGGAACCGGGCGGGCGGCGTGATGCGCAGCCAATCCGCGCCCTCCTCCGCGCCTGCGCCCAGCTTGCGCAGTTCCGCCGCCACGGCCGCGAGGCGGTCGGTTTCCTTCACCCGCCACGAGCCGATGCCGGTGAGCGTGGTCGGGTTGTCCGCGAACAGCGCGACGATGGCGAGCGTCATCGCCGCATCGGGAATCGCCACGCAGTCGATAGTGCCGCCGCGCAGTGTTCCCTTGCGCGCCTCGATCCAGTCGGGGCCGACGCGCACGTCGGCGCCGCGGCGGGCGAGTTCGTCGGCAAATGCGACGTCGCCCTGGATCGATTCGCGGCCCACGCCGGTCACGCGCACCGGCCCGCCGCCGATCGCGCCGGCGGCAAGAAAGTACGACGCGCCCGACGCGTCGCCTTCGACCGCCAGCGTGCCGGGACTTCGGTAGCCCCCGCCGCCGGGGACCGTGAGCCGCTTCCAGCCGTCGCGGGCGACGTCGACGCCGAAGCGCCGCATGAGGTTCAGCGTGATCTCGACGTAGGGCCGCGAGATGAGCTCGCCGTCCACCCGCACGGTGACTTCCTCGCCCAGCAGCGGCAGCGCCTGCACGAGGCCGGTGAGGAACTGGCTCGACACGTCGCCGCGGATCGCCACCGGCGCCGCGTGCGGTGCACCCGGGCCGATGCGCAGCGGCGGAAACCCCTCGTTGACTTCGTAACCGACGTCGGCACCGAGGACGCGCAACGCATCCACGAGGTCGGCGATCGGGCGCTCGCGCATGCGCGGCACGCCGTCGGCGCGATAGCGGCCGCCCGAGAACGCGAGCGCGGCCACCAGCGTGCGCATCGACAAGCCGCTGGCGCGGAGGTCGAGATCGGCCCGCTTGCCGGGAAACGCCCCACCCGCCCCCTCGATCGCGTAACGCCGGCCGCCGAGGTCGCGGATCGCGATCCCCAAGGCGCGCAGCGCATCGAGCATCGCTTGCGTGTCGTCGGACTCGAGGAGTCCGGTGAGCGTGGTCGTGCCGCGCGCGAGTGCTGCGAGGAGCAGCATGCGGTTGCTGATGCTCTTGGAGCCCGGCAGCGCGACCACGCCCTGCGCGCGGGCGGCGGGCGCGACGGTGAGTTGGGCGGGAAACTCGATCGAGCTTCTTGGTTCCATCCTGCCGCGTCTTCCGTTCGCGCGCCTACTTGTCCTGCACCACCGGTTGCGTGCGCCGCGCCTCCCACGCGCGGCGTGCCGTGCTCGCTTGCGCGAACAGCGCACCGAGGGCCCGCGCCTCGCCTGCGGCGATCAGCGCGCGCGTGGCCTTCAGCGCCTCTCCGTAGCCGTCGATCTCGGCGAGCAGCGCGTCCCGGTTGGCGAGGGCGATGTCGCGCCACATTTCCGGCGAGCTGCCGGCGATGCGGGTGAAGTCGCGAAAGCCGCTAGCGGCATGGTCGAAATAGGCGGCGGCGTCCGGCCGCGCGGCGAGCTCGGCCACCAGCGCGAACGCGAGCACATGCGGCAGGTGCGACACCGCGGCGAAAATCGCGTCGTGGCGGTCAGGCGCAAGCGTGCCGACGCGCGCGCCGCACAGCCGCCACATTGCGGCAACGCGCTCCACGCCCTGGGCCGCGGTCTCGGGAAGCGGTGTCAGGATCACGCTGCGGTGGTCGAACAGCGCGGGGAACGCCGCCGCGGCGCCCGTGTGCTCGGTGCCGGCGATGGGATGGCCGGGCACGAACGCCGCGAACTTCGGCCCGAGCGCGTTGCGTGCCGCGGCGATCACGTCCTGCTTGGTGCTGCCGGCATCGGTGACCACGGTCTCGGCGCCGACCCGCGGCGCAAGCGCCGCGAACAGCGACGGAAACTGTGCCACGGGCGCCGCCACCAGCACGACGTCGGCATCGGCGGCCTCCCGCGCCCAGTCCCCGTCGAGCGTGAGCGCGCGGTCGACGATGCCCCGCTCGCGCGCGGTATCGAGGTTGGCGCGGGTGCGGCCCACGCCGACGATCTCGTCCACTGCGCCGGCGCGGCGCAGCGCGAGCGCGCAGGAGCCGCCGATCAAGCCGACGCCGACGACAACGAGCTTGGAGATCTCCCCGCGAAGCGAACTACGCTCGCCTCCCCCAGAGGGGGCTGCGCGCCCTTGGGGCGGACCTGCGGGCGCGCTCATCGCCCGAGGATCTGCCCGAGGGTAGCGAGGAGCCGCTCGTTCTCCTCCGGCAGCCCCACCGAGACGCGCAGCCACTCGGGCAGCCCGTAGCCCGCGACCGGCCGCACGATCACGCCCTCCCGCAGCAGCGCCTGGTCCACGCGCGCGGCGTCGCCGACCTTGGCGAGCACGAAGTTGCCGTGCGAGGGAACGTACGGCACGCCGAGCTTCTGCAGCCCGGCGTACAGCTGTACCAGGCCCTCGCGGTTGCGCGCGCGGCTTTCGTCGACGTACGCGGTGTCCGCGAGCGCTGCCACCGCTGCCGCCTGGGCGAGCGCGTTGACGTTGAACGGCTGACGCACGCGATTGAGCATGTCAGCGACATCGGTCGAGCCGATGCCGTAGCCGATGCGCAGCGCGGCGAGGCCGTACGCCTTCGAAAACGTACGCGACAAGAACAGGTGGGGGTAGCGCGCGACCCACGCCACGCTGTCCGCGCGCTCGGCCGGCTCGAGGTACTCGTGGTACGCCTCGTCGAGCACGACCAGCACGTCGCGCGGCACCGCGTCGATGAACGCCTCGACCTCCGCGGGGCGGCTCCACGTGCCGGTCGGATTGTTGGGATTGGCGACGAACACGACGCGCGTATCGGGCCGGATCGCGGCGCGCATGGCCGCGAGGTCGTGGCCGAGCTCGCGCGCGGGCACTTCGATGCCGGTCGCCCCGCGCGCCTGGGTCGCGAGCGGGTAGACCGCAAACGCGTGCTGCGCGTATACCGCGCTGTCGCCGGGCTTGAGGTACGCCATTGACGCGAGTTCGAGAATGTCGTTGCTGCCGTTGCCGAGGACGAGCTGCGCGCGCTCCACGCGAAGGCGCGTGCACAGCGCGTCCTTGAGGTGATAGCCATAGCCGTCGGGGTAGCGCGTGATCTCGGCGGCGGCGGCGGCGATCGCCGCCAGCACCTTCGGACTCGGCCCGCGGGGGTTCTCGTTGCTCGCGAGCTTCACGATCGTCGACGGATCCAGATGCAGCTCGCGGGCGACATCGTCGACCGGCTTGCCGGGAATGTACGGCGCTAGCTTCTTGACGTAATCGAGACCGGTTGGGGTTGCCATGAGTTCTGGGTCCTATCTCGAAATCGAACAAGGGACGTCTGAGGCAGACGCCACGGCGAAGGCTGTCGGGCTGCATGCGCGCGTTACTGAGCCAGCGCGCGACAGCGCGTTGGTGATCGACGCGTTGCGTGGCTCTTCCACGCGGGAGGCGTGGCGACGCGAGCAGCGAGGCCCGAAGGGCGGCGAGCAATTGCGAGTCGGCGCCGCGAGGCGACACGCGGAGCCTCGCACCTTGCCGGTGGTCCAAGGAGCCGAGCGCCGCCCCGAGCCGACCGCGGAAGACCTTCCGGCCGCAAATTGCGCAGCCCGTCGCGAAGCGACCGCGGAGACGTAATTTGTGGACGTCGCCACTCTAGTCCAGTGCCGCGGGGTACGATCCCAGCAGTTTGAGGAACGGCGCGAGCTGCGCGAGCTCGGCCAGCGCTTTGGCCACCGGCGGATCGTCGCGGTGGCCGACGAGATCGACGAAGAACAGGTACTCCCAGCGGCCGGTGCGCGCGGGCCGCGACTCGAAGCGCGACATCGACACGCCGTGCTTCGCGAACGGCGCGAGGAGCTGGTAGACCGCGCCGGGACGGTTCGGGCACGACATCACGAGCGAGGTCTCGTCGCGGCCCGAGGGCGCCACCCGCTGGCGGCCCAGCACCCAGAAGCGCGTCGTGTTGTTGGGCTCGTCCTCGATGTGCGCGGCGAGGGTGGCGAGGCCATAGATGGCGCCGGCGTTCTCGCCCGCGATCGCCGCGGCGCCCGCCTCCGACGCGGCGAGCCGCGCGGCTTCCGCGTTGCTCGCCACCGCGATGCGCGGCACCGCGGGCAGGTGCCGCGCGAGCCACTGCACGCATTGTGCGAGCGACTGGCCGTGCGAATAAACGCGCGTTACGGCGTCGATCCCGGCGGCGTTAGACAGTAGGTTCTGGTTGACGCGCAGCTTGACCTCGCCGCAGATCGCAAGGTCGGTCGCGACCATGAGGTCGAGCGTGCGCCCGACCGCGCCTTCGGTCGAGTTCTCCACCGGGACGACCGCGTAGTCGGCCTGGCCGCTGTCGACCGCGCGGAACACCTCGTCGAAGGTCGGGAACGCAACGGCGTCCACCAGTGTGCCGAAGTGCTTGCCCACCGCGGCATGGCTGAACGTGCCGGCAGGGCCCAGGTACGCGATGCGCTGCGTCTGCTCGAGCGCGCGGCACGCGGACATCACTTCGCGGAAGACGCCGGTCACCGCCTCGTTGGGAAGCGGCCCCGCGTTGCGCGCGTGCAGGCCGCGCAGCACCTGCGCCTCGCGCTCCGGCCGGTACGCCGCGGCGGTGCCCTTGAGCTTGCCGATCGCCTGCGCGTGCGTCGCGCGCTCGGAAAGCAGTTTCAGGATCTCGCGGTCGAGCGCGTCGATGGCCGCCCGATGGCGCGCGAGGCTGTCGGAATCGGCCCCCACGCTCGCCGCTGGCGCGGCTTCGCTGCCCCCCGAGGGGGCGCAATTAGCGGCCCGGGGCGGCCCTTCGCCGCTCATGGGCTGCGTCCGATCGCCGCTCACTACGCTAACCTCCGCGCCGATGCGCATGCATCACGGTTCTCCTGCCACGTCGTCTTCCGTTTCCACCACCCGCTCGAGCCCGGCGAGCTTCTCGCCGTCCGACAGATTGATGAGCGTCACCCCCTGCGTCGAGCGGCTCATTTCGCGAATCGACCGCACCTGGGTGCGGATGAGCACCCCGCCCGTGGAAATCAGCATCACCTCGTCGTCCGGGTGCACGAGCGCGGCGGCCACGACCTGGCCGTTACGCTCGGACTGCTGGATCGCGATCATGCCCTTGGTGCCCCGGCCGTGCCGCGTGTACTCGACGATCGGCGTGCGCTTGCCGTAGCCGTTCTCGGTCGCGGTCAGCACCGACTGCGCCTCGTCCTCGGCGACCAGCATCGAGATCACCCGCTGTCCTTCGTCGAGCATCATGCCGCGCACGCCGTGCGCGTTGCGTCCCATCGGGCGCACGTCGGATTCCTCGAAGCGCACCGCCTTGCCTCCGGAGCTGAACAGCATCACGTCGTGATGGCCGTCGGTCAGCGCGACGCCGATGAGCGAGTCGCCCTCGTCCAAGTCCACCGCGATGATGCCCGACGGGCGCGGCCGCGAGAAATCGGCGAGCGGGGTCTTCTTGACCGTGCCCATTGCGGTGGCCATGAACACGAACTCGTTGTCGGTGAATTCCTTGACCGGCAGGATCGCGGTGATCTTCTCGTTCTCGGCCAGGGGCACGAGATTGACGATCGGCTTGCCGCGCGACGCGCGCGAGCCTTGAGGCACACTGTACACCTTGAGCCAGTAAACGCGGCCGCGGTTGGAAAAGCACAGGATGTGGTCGTGGGTGTTGGCGATGAACATGCGGTCGACGAAGTCGTCTTCCTTGGTCGCGGTGGCCTGCTTGCCGCGGCCGCCGCGCTTTTGCGCGCGGTACTCGTCGACGCGCTGCGCCTTCATGTAGCCGCCGTGCGAGAGCGTGACCACCATGTCCTCGGGCGCGATCAGGTCCTCGGTGGACAGGTCCACCCCCTGCGCGACGATCTCCGAGCGGCGCTTGTCGCCGTACTGCGCGCCGATCGCGGTGAGCTCGCCGCGCACGATCCTGGTCACCCGTTCCGGCTTGGCGAGGATGTCGAGCAGATCGACGATCAAGTCCATCGCCTCGTTGTAGTCGCTGGTGACCTTCTCCTGCTCGAGGCCGGTGAGGCGCGAAAGGCGCATTTCGAGGATCGCCTGCGCCTGCGCGTCGGACAGGCGATACCCGTCCTCCTGCCACCCGAACTCGGCCGGCAAGCCGTCGGGGCGCGACAGGCCGGCCACGGCGCGTTGCAGCATCGCCTCGACCACCGGCGAGCGCCACGTCCTTGCCATCAGCGCCGCCTTCGCCTCCGGCGGTGTGGCGGCCGCCTTGATCAGCGCGATGATCTCGTCGACGTTGTTCAGGGCGACGGCGAGGCCTTCCAGCACGTGCCCGCGCTCGCGCGCCTTGCGCAACTCGAACACCGTCCGCCGCGTCACCACCTCGCGCCGGTGCGCGAGGAAGAACTCGAGGCATTGCTTCAAGTTGAGCACCCGCGGCTGGTTGTCCACCAGCGCGACCATGTTCATGCCGAAGCTGTCCTGCAGTTGCGTCAGCTTGAACAGGTTGTTGAGGACGATGTCGGGCACTTCGCCGCGTTTGAGCTCGATCACGAGGCGCATGCCCTTCTTGTCGCTCTCGTTGCGCAAGTCCGAGATGCCGTCGAGCTTCTTGTCGTTGACGAGCTCGCCGATGCGCTTGAGCACCGCGTCGCCGCCGACCTGGTAGGGCAGCTCGTCGACCACGATTGCCTGCCTGCCGCCGCGCTCGAGATCCTCGACGTGGGTGCGCGCGCGGATCACCACCCGCCCGCGGCCGGTGCGGTAGCCCTCGCGCACCCCCTCGAGGCCGTACACGATGCCCGCGGTCGGGAAATCCGGCGCGGGCAGGAACTCCATCAGCTCGTCGACGGTGCTTTCCGGCCGGTCGAGCAGCGCCACGCACGCGTTGATCGTCTCGGCCAGGTTGTGCGGCGGGATGTTGGTGGCCATGCCCACCGCGATGCCGGCGGAGCCGTTGACGAGCAGGTTGGGTACTCGCGCCGGCAACACCGACGGCTCGCGCTCCTTGCCGTCGTAGTTCGGCACGAAGTCGACGGTTTCCTTGTCGATGTCGGCGGTGAGCTCGTCCGCGATGCGGGCGAGGCGGCATTCGGTGTAGCGCATCGCCGCGGCGTTGTCGCCGTCGACCGAGCCGAAGTTGCCCTGCCCGTCGATCAGCGGGTAGCGCAGCGAGAACGGCTGCGCCATGCGCACCAGGGTGTCGTAGATCGCGAGGTCGCCGTGGGGGTGGTACTTGCCCATGACCTCGCCGACCACCCGCGCGCATTTCACGTAGGGCCGGTTCCAGGCGATGTTCGCCTCGTGCATCGCGTACAGGACGCGGCGATGCACGGGCTTGAGGCCGTCGCGCACGTCCGGCAGCGCGCGGCCCACGATCACGCTCATCGCGTAGTCGAGATAGCTGTGCCGCATCTCGGCTTCGAGGCTGACGGGCAGGGTTTCCTTGGCGAATTGCTCCATGCGGGTTCTTTTTGAGCGGAAGTGTTGGGCGAAAGGGCGTCAGGACGGGTCAGACCGGGAAAATGGCCCCGGAGGGGGGCTTTTCCGTCCGCAAGGTCCCGCCGGTCCCGGATTGGCGCACCGGGGCGGTGCGGCCAGCCGTCCGGAGGCCCTTGAAATCATGCAATTTTATCACGGCGTTGTATCGCCGCGACAGTCGATTCGGCACCCTCGGCGCGGGCGGGTGATTTTTTTGCGACCCCAAAACCCGTGTGCTATATTCGTCCGGGAGATACCGCATTCCGACGCCAGAGGCATCATCGCTTGGCGCCCAAAACCTCAAGTTCTCAAGAATTTGTTCAAAACCAAAGCCAAAGGGGTGAAACAATGACTCGACGTCTCGTCTCCGGTGCAGTTGGCGGCTTGTTTGCCGCGGTCCTGGCCGGCGGTGCGGTCGACGCGGTTGCGCAGACCAAGGGCTATGTACAGGGAACCGCGCCCTGCCCGACCAACGGCGGTTACGTTTGCAACGCGTATCCCACGCCCACCGACGGTGTGGTGAGGAGCGCGGCGTACAACAGCACCGCGGGACTTTCCGGCAACCTTTGCTATCGCACCGGTTTCTGGACGCCGGCCATGGCGATCGTGCAGTGCGACCCCGACCTCGTGCCGAAGCCGCCCGCGAAGCCACCCGCGCCCGCGAAGCCGACGCCGCCCGCGCCGCCGCCGCCCGCCAAGCCCGCGCCCCCGGCGCCGCCGAAGCCGGCTGCCGTGCAGAAGATCACGCTCGCGTCGAAGGCGCTGTTCGACTTCGACAAGTACGCGCTCAAGCCGGAAGGCCGCGCCGCGATCGACAAGGAGATCATCAGCAGGCTGAATCAGGTGCAGAAGCTCGAGCTCGTGCTGGTGACGGGTCACACCGACCGCATCGGCACGCAGGCGTACAACCAGAAGCTGTCCGAGCGCCGCGCCGACGCCGTGCGCGACTATCTCGTCAGCAAGGGTGTGCCGCGCGACCGCATCGAGACGCTGGGCATGGGCAAGACGCAGCCGATCCCGGGCCTCGTGTGCGAGCAGAAGAACTTCAAGGAACTGATCGCCTGCCTCGCGCCGAACCGCCGCGTGGAAATCGAAGTCAAGGGCGAGGCCATCAAGCGGTAGGGCTCGTTCCTCCCTGCAAAAAAGCCCCGCTTCGGCGGGGCTTTTCTTTGGAAGGGTC
>JADLEZ010000564.1 GCA_020845855.1 Burkholderiales bacterium | reverse complement strand
TCGGAGACCGAGAAGTTCGTGGGCGCCGCCGCGGGGAACGACTGGACGCAGACTTGGCGCAAGCTCTACACGACGATCCGCGCGCTCGACAAGCCGCTGGTCGCCGGCCTCAACGGCGTAGCCGCCGGTTCGGCGTTCCAGGTCGCGCTGATGACCGACGTCCGGGTCGGACACAGCGGAACCCGGATGGGACAGCCGGAGATCAACTCGGCCATTCCGAGCGTGATGGGTCCCTGGCTGATGATCGACCGCATCGGCCTGTCGCGCGCCATCGAGCTCACCTTGTCCGGCCGCATGATGGACGCGAAGGAATGCCACGAGATCGGCCTCATCCACCACCTCACGAGCGCCGCCAACGTCAAGCCCCTGGCGCTGGAGATCGCCACGCAACTGGGGGAGAAGCCTGCCGGCGCGATGCGCGAGAACAAGCAGCACTTCCGCACGATCACCGAGGATGGATTCCAGAACGCCCTGCGGCTGCTCGCCCCCATGCAGGAACGCGCGTTCGCATCGGGCGAGCCGCAGCTTTGGATGAAGAAGTTCTTCGAGCAGCGCGCCAAGACGAAGCAGCCGTGACCGTGCGCGCCGCCGGCAGCTCACTCCTCGCGCTATGAAGTGACGTATCGCCCTGCCCTGTCCGTGAACGACCTCGCACCGCGCCGATCCGGCTTGCGCCCCAGCTTCGAGGCGATGCACGCCCTGCTGTGCCCGAGCTCGGTGGCGATCGTCGGCGCCACGCCGCGCGAGGGCTCGCTGGGCCAGCGTTTGTTCACGCACATCCGCGGATGGCGCTATGGCGGCAGCGTGTATGCCGTCAATCCGGCGCACGCGCAGATCGACGGACAAGTGTGCTTCCCCTCCCTGGCCGCACTCCCGAGACCGGTCGACCTTGTCGCGTTCGCCGTCAATGACGACCGGCTGGAGGCCGCGCTGGATGATGCCGCCTTGCACGGCGCGAAAGCGGGCGTGATTTTCGGGCGCCTGTATCGACCCGGCGCGGACGGTCCCGCGCGCAAGGCCAGGCTGGCCGCAATCGCGCGCGGCCGCGGGATGGCGTTGTGCGGCAGCAACTGCATGGGGTTCATCAACGTCGCCGCGGGCTTGCGCATGTCCGGGAATCCGCCGCCGGTGGAGGGCCGCGGCGGCGGCATCTCGATCATCTCGCACAGCGGCTCGACGTGGTCCGGCCTGGTTGGCAGCCAGCGCGACTTCCCCCTGGGCTTCGCGATCTCCGCCGGCGAGGAGCTCGCCACCACGATGGCGAACTACATCGACTTCCTCCTCGGCGAGGGAAGCACGCGCGCCATCGCGCTGGTGATTGAGACGGTGCGCGATCCGCAGGATTTCATCGCCGCGGCGGACCGTGCCTCGGCGCGCGGCGTGCCGCTGGCCGCCCTGAAGCTGGGCCGCAGCGATCTCGGCAAGCGTTTCGCGCTGAGCCACAGCGGCGCGCTGGCCGGCGCCGACGCGGTCTACGAAGCGATCTTCGCCCGGCACAACATCGCGAGCTGCCGCTCGCTCGACGAGCTGGCCGACACGCTGGAGCTCCTGGCATCGTCGCGCAAGCCCGCCCGCGGGGCGCTCGGCGCCACCACCGACTCCGGCGCCGAGCGCCAGCTCGTCGCCGATCTCGCGGTCGACGTAGGCTGTCCGCTCGCCACCTTCTCCGCCACCACCGAGGCGCGCCTGCAGGACGTGCTCGATCCGGGCATGCTGCCCGAGAACCCGGTGGACATCTATGGCGACGGCAAGATGGTGCTGGCCGAGTGCCTGGATGCCGTCGCCCAGGACGAAGGAGTAGCCGTCGTGGCGATGGTCTCCAACCTGGTGGAGGGACGCCCGCGGCTCATGGGCATGGTGAAGGACGCCATGACCCGCGCCGTGGCCGCGACGGACAAGCCGCTGGTCGTGCTTTCCAACGTGCACAGCACGGTCTCGCGCAGCGCCGCGCGAGAGTTTCGCGCGCAGGGCATCCCCGTGCTGATGAGCACGGCAACCGGCCTTCATGCCATCAAGCGCTTCCTGCAGTGGCACGAGCGCAGGGACCGCGCCGCACCCGCAGCCGCACCCGACTCGACTGCGCTCGTGCGGAAATGGCGCGCCAGGCTCCGGTCGGGCACGCTCGATGCGCACGACGGCCTGACCCTGTTCGCGGACTTCGGGGGTGACGTCGCAGCGAGCGTCGTGGCGCGATCGGCAGCGGACGCGATCGCCGCGGCGGAGCGGTTCGGCTACCCGGTTACGCTCAAGACTGCGAATCCGACCATCCTGCACAAGACGGAGGCGGGCGGTGTCGCGTTGTCATTGCAGTCGAGCCAGGCGGTCGAGGCTGCCTACGCGAGGATCGCAACGGTGTGCGGCCCCGCGATGCAAGTGCAAAAGCAAGTCTCCGCGGGTGTGGAAATCATTCTGGGCATGGTTCGCGATCCCGCGTTCGGTCCTGTCATGACGTTCGGCTTGGGCGGCGTCTTCGTCGAAGTTCTGCGCGACACGATCACGGTCATTCCGCCGGTGAGTGCAGGCGACGTGCGCGGCATGCTCCCGCAGCTTCGCGGGTACCCGCTGCTGCAGGGCGCGCGCGGCACGGCGAAAGTCGACCTCGACAAGCTGGCGGCGGCCATTGCCTCGTTCAGCCACCTCGCCGCTGCGCTCGGTGACGAGCTCGACGAGCTCGACCTCAATCCGGTGATCGCCGGCCCCTGGGGCGCAACGGCCGTCGACGCGCTGGTCGCGACCAGGAAACCATCCCATGACTGAAATGATCGCCACCCGCGTCGACGCCGGCATCGGCGTCATGACGCTCGGCCGCCCGGAGCTCCTCAATGCGATCAACCGCCAGGTCAAGCGCGAGATCTCGCAAACCATGTCGGCATGGTCGCACGATTCCCAGGTGAAGGCGATCGTCCTGCATGGCCAGGGTCGGGCGTTTTCCGCGGGCTTCGACATGAAGGAGTCGGCGTCGCGCAACCTGGCCACGGTCACCGACTGGTCGGCGGCGCTGCGCGAGAGCTTCGACTTCATCGTGCAGTTCTGGGACTGTCCGAAGCCGACCATCGCGGCCGTCCACGGCTACTGCCTGGGGGGCGCGTTCGAGATGACGATGGCCTGCGACATCGCCGTCGCCGCCGAAGGAACCCGGTTCGGCGAGCCCGAGCCGCGCTTCGGCTCCGGCATCATCTGCATGCTCCTGCCGTGGATCACGTCACCCAAGTTCGCCAAGGAGATCCTGCTGACCGGCCGCGACAACATCAGCGCCGAGCGCGCGCTGGCGATGGGGCTCGTCAACCAGGTGGTCCCGGCCGGAGCGGAGCTCGGCGAGGCGATGGCCATCGCCCGCGAGATCGCGACCGCGGCGCCGCAAGCCGTACAGTCGATCAAGCGCGCCATCAATCGCAGCTACGACATCGGGGGGATGCGACAGGCGCTGCTCGCCGCGCTCGACGCCGATGTCATGCTCGAGGCCGCGAGCGGACCGGAGCGCATGGAGTTCAATCGCATCCGCAAGGAGCAGGGCTTGAAGGCCGCGCTCGCCTGGCGCGATGCGCGGTTCGCGGGGAGCCCGTGACGCGATGAGGATCTCCGCGCTCACGCGGTCGTTCGACGACGGGAAGACGTGGTTCTCCGCTCCGGCGGCCCTGCTCATCGCGGCGATCTTCGTCATTCCGCTGGCCGCCGTCGCCTTGCAGAGCGTCTACCGCACGGGCTTCACGCTCGACGGTTACCAGCGCATCCTGGCGAGCACGCTGTTCTGGCGCGTGCTGTGGACGACACTCGAGATCACGCTCGAAGCCACGATACTGAGCGTGCTCCTGGGCTATCCGCTCGC
>JADLEZ010000563.1 GCA_020845855.1 Burkholderiales bacterium | reverse complement strand
ACAGCGCCTTGGCGATGCGCGCGCCGGCCGCGGGATCGCGCGCCTTCGCCCACAGCATCACGCGCGACGGCGCCTGCGCGGGAATCGGAAACACGGGCGGCATGTTGAATCCGATGCCGTGGAAGCGCGCACTGCGCGCGAAGTCGCGCTTCGCGTACGGGCCTTTCACCGGGACCCCGGTCAGCGGTGCGGCGCCGGTCTGCTTGAACACGACCCCGAGCAGGATCGGATGCCAGTCGACGCCGCGGCCGTGGTTGTCCGCGAGCGCGTCGATCTTCTGCGCGGCGAGGTAGCCGTAAGGCGAGGAGAAATCGAAGTAGAAATCGATCGGTTGCATATTCGTCCGTTTCACGTGAGCGAGCGCCCGATCACCAGGCGCTGGATGTCGCTGGTCCCTTCGTAGATCTGGCAGACGCGCACGTCGCGGTAGATGCGCTCCACCGGGAAGTCCGCCACGTAGCCGTAGCCGCCGTGGATCTGGATCGCATCGGAGCATACCCGTTCCGCCATCTCCGAGGCGAAGAGCTTGGCCATCGACGCCTCGGTGAGGCACGCCTCGCCGGCGTCGCGCAGGCAGGCTGCGTGCCACACGAGTTGGCGCGCCGCCTCGATCTGTACCGCCATGTCGGCAAGGCGGAAGTTCACGGCCTGGTGCAGTACGATGGGCTTGCTGAAGCTCGTGCGCTCACGCGCGTACGCCAGCGCCGCCTCGAACGCCGCGCGCGCCATGCCGACCGCCTGCGCGGCGATGCCGATGCGTCCCGCCTCGAGGTTGGCGAGCGCGATGCGGTAGCCCGCGCCCGGCTCGCCCAGCAGGTTGGCCGCCGGCACTTCGCAGTTGTCGAAGACGATCTGGGCGGTGTCGGAGGCGTGCTGCCCGAGCTTCTCTTCCACCCGCGCGACGATGTAGCCGGGCGTCGCGGTGTCGACGATGAACGCCGAAATTCCCTTCTTGCCGGCGGCCTTGTCGGTGACCGCGAACACGATCGCGACGTCCGCGTTCTTGCCGGTGGTGATGAACTGCTTGACGCCGTTCAGCACGTAGCTGTCGCCGAGGCGGTCCGCCCGCGTGGCGATGGCGCCCGCGTCGGAGCCCACGTGCGGCTCGGTGAGGCAGAAGCAGCCGAGCCGCTCGCCGCGCGCCAGCGGCACGAGGTACTTGTCCTTCTGCCCGTCGCTGCCGAAGGCGTTGAGCGGGCCGCACACCACCGAGTTCTGCACGGCGACCATGGTGGACGTGGCACCGTCCCCCGCCGCGATCTCTTCCAGCGTAAGCGCGAGCGACACGTAGTCCATCGCCGCACCCCCGTAGCGCTCCGGGACCACCATGCCCATCGCGCCGAGCTCGCCCAGCGCGCGGAGCTCCTCGCGGGGAAAATGCGACTCGCGATCCCAGCGGGCGGCGTTGGGCGCAAGCCGCTCCTGCGCGAACGCGCGCATGGTGTCGCGCACCATCTTCTGTTCGTCGCTAAGCCGCATGGCTCGCGGCGCCGCCGCGCGGCTCCGGACGGTTGAGCAGAAGGACGCCGCCGATCACCAGCGCGCCGCCGACCAGCATCGAGAGCTCGAGCGGCTCGCCCAGCGCGAGCACGCCGAGTGCGACCGCGAACACGGGCACGAGATTGATGAACACCGCAGTCCGGGCGGCGCCGATGCGGCGCACGCCGTCGTAGAAGAGCACGAGTGCAACAGCCGTCCCGAAGGTTCCGAGGAATACCAACGCCGCCCACGCCTGCCACGACGCGCCCACCGGTACGAGCGGGCCGGAAACGGCGGCGGCGCCCGCGAGCATCGCGCCTCCGGCCAGCGCGGACCAGGTGGTTGCCGCGACCGGCGACATGTCCGGCAGCATGCGGCGCGCGATCAGCGCGTTCGCGGCCCAAGCGACCGGACATCCGAACAGCACGACCTCGCCGAAGCCGATGCCGCCGCCGAGAAGATGCAAGGGGTTGCCGCGACCAAGCACGACGGCCACGCCTGCCAGCGCCACGGCGATGCCCACGACCTTGTTGCGGGTGAGGCGCTCGCCCAGGAACAGCACCGCGCCGAGCAGCGTTACCGCGGGATTGAGCGCCATGATGAGCGAGGCGCGGGAGGCCGGCACGCGCGCGAGGCCGTACATGAAGCAAAGATTGAACACGAACACGCCGGTCGCGCCGACGAGCACGACACCTATCCACTGCCGCGGCGTGGGCCGAGGAAGGCCGCCCTCGAGCAGGAAGGCGAAGCCGAGCAGGAGGACGACCGCGATCAGGTAGCGCCACAGCGCGGTGACCGCCGCACCCATCTCCGGGGCGGCGATGCGTCCGCCGATGAAGGTGCCGCCCCACAACAAGGCCATCAGCGTGAGCTTGCCGTAGGTGGCGCCGGGCGCGTGACCGCTCATCACCGCTCCAGCGCGAGGCGCGCGTCCCGCGCGAAGAGGAGCCAGGTCGGAAGCCGGACCACGACCGCTTGCCTAGACGAGCTCGATCGCCATCGCCGTGGCTTCGCCGCCGCCGATGCACAGCGAAGCGATGCCGCGCTTCTTGCCCTGCTTGCGCAGCGCGCCGATGAGGGTGACCAGGATGCGCGCGCCGGACGCGCCGATCGGATGGCCGAGCGCGCAGGCGCCGCCGTGCACGTTCACCTTGTCCGCCGCGAGCTCGTGCTCGCGCATCGCGGCCATGGTCACCACCGCGAACGCCTCGTTGATCTCGTAGAGGTCCACGTCCCCGGGGGTCCAGCCGGCCTTCTTGTACACCTTCTGGATCGCGCCCACCGGCGCGGTCGAGAACCACGCGGGCTCCTGCGCGTGGGTTGCGTGCGCGACGATCACCGCGAGCGGCCGCAAGCCCCGCTTCTCCGCCTGCGAGCGGCGCATGAGCACGAGCGCCGCGGCGCCGTCGGAGATCGAGCTCGAGTTGGCGGCGGTCACCGTACCGTCCTTGCGGAACGCGGGCTTGAGCGTGGGGATCTTCTCGGGCGACGCCTTGGCCGGCTGCTCGTCCTTGTCGATCACGACCTCGCCCTTCCTGCCGGCAACCGTCACCGGCGCGATCTCCCACGCGAAGGTGCCGTCGTTGTTGGCGGCCAGCGCTCGCGAGAGCGAGCGCAGCGCGAACTCGTCCTGGGCCTGCCGGCTGAACTCGTACTTCGCAGCGCAATCCTCGGCGAAGGTGCCCATCAGGCGACCCTTGTCGTAGGCATCCTCGAGACCGTCGAGGAACATGTGGTCCATCACCTGCTGGTGGCCCATGCGGTAGCCCGAGCGCGCCTTGGGCAGCAGGTAGGGCGCGTTGGACATGCTCTCCATGCCGCCGGCGACGATGACGTCGGCGGTCCCGGCCAGCAGCGCGTCGTGCGCGAGCATGGCCGCCTCCATCGCCGAGCCGCACATCTTGTTCACGGTCGTGCAGCCGACCGAGTTCGGCAGTCCGGCTTTGAGCGCCGCCTGCCGCGCGGGCGCCTGGCCCTGGCCCGCGGGCAGCACGCAGCCCATGATCACCTTGCCGACGTCGGCGGGCGAAAGCTTCGCGCGCTCCACCGCCGCCTTGATCGCGGCCGCGCCCAAGTCGCTCGCCGCGAGCGACGCGAAATCACCCTGAAAACCACCCATCGGCGTACGCGCCGCTCCAATAATGACAATCGGATCATTCTCCATCGACTTCTCCAAGGGCATGGTCGCCGATCGTGGTTTCGGCGTGCGCTAACTCGCGGCGAAGCTGCTTCGCCGCGAGGTTAAGCGAGCGGAGCGAGCGGCGCACGCTCAAACCACCCATCGGCGTACGTGCGGCACCGACAATTACCACTGGATCGTTATCCATGATCTATCCGCCTATTTCGTTTCGTTGAACAGCTCGCGCCCGATCAGCATGCGGCGGATCTCGCTCGTGCCCGCGCCGATCTCGTACAGCTTCGCATCGCGCCACAGCCGCCCGGTCGGGAACTCGTTGATGTACCCATTGCCGCCGAGCGCCTGGATGGCCTCGCCCGCCATCCAGGTCGCTTTTTCCGCGGCGTACAGGATCGCGCCCGCGGCGTCCTTGCGCGTCGTCTCGCCGCGGTCGCACGCCTGCGCCACCGCATACACGTACGCCTTGCACGCCATCATGGTCGAGTACATGTCGGCGACCTTGCCCTGCATCAACTGGAACTCGCCGATCGGCTGCCCGAACTGCGAGCGGTCGTGCACGTACGGCAGCACCACATCCATGCACGCCGCCATGATGCCGAGCGGGCCGCCGGCGAGCACGGCGCGCTCGTAGTCGAGGCCGCTCATCAGCACCTGCACGCCGCGGCCTTCACTGCCGAGGATGTTGTCCGCCGGCACCTCGCAATCGGCGAACACGAGCTCGCAGGTGTT
>JADLEZ010000562.1 GCA_020845855.1 Burkholderiales bacterium | reverse complement strand
TTAAGCCGTGGGACTGCATTTGAACCTGGGCTGCGGCCGCAGCCCGCTACCCGGCTGGGTCAACGTCGATGTCGTCGAGCTGCCCGGCATCGACGTGGTCGCGGACCTCGACGCCTGCCGCACCACACCGCTGCCGTTCGCCGACGCCAGCGTGTCCAACCTGCGCATGATCCACGTCCTCGAGCACATCGGCGACACGCTTGCGCTCATGCAGGAGCTGTACCGCATCGCCGAGCCGGGCGCCTCGCTGCTCGTGCACTGCCCCTACGGGTCGAGCGACGACGCGTACGAGGACCCCACGCATCGGCAGCGCTTTTTCATGAACAGCTTCGCGTACTTCGGGCAGCCGATCTACTGGCGCGCCGACTACGGGTATCGCGGCGACTGGGAAGTGGAGAACTGCGTGCTGGTCATGCCCAGAGGCGGCAACGAAGGCGTGCCGGCGCAGGAGCTCATCCGGCGGGTGAACCAGCTACGCGACGCGGTGATCGAGATGCAGGTGCTGATGAAGGCGGTGAAGCCGATGCGTCCTGCCGACCGCGCGCTGCAGAAGGCGTTGACGATCGACATCACCCTCGCGTAGCGAGCGCCGCGCCGGGATGCAGCTCGTCGAGCACCGCGAGCATCGCCTCGCGCAGGAAGGGAACGAGGCTCGCGGCCATGCGCTGCACGTTGCAGTCGGGGCCGCGCAGCGCGAGGGCCTGCGCCAGTTGCGGCCGGCGCGCCGCGACGGCAGCCTCGACGCACGGGCGCCAGAACGCGGGCGCGTCGCTTTCCACGAAGCTGCCGCGGCCGCGGCCGTAGTGCGCGACCGCGAGGTAGCGCAGCAGGGACTGCACCGCCAGCCGCTCGACGAAGGCGTCGTCCCAGCGGATCGTCTCGTCGGTCTGGCCGCGCGCGACGTTGACGGCGCGCGCGACACCGGCGCCGCCGAGCGCACCCAGCAACGCGCCGGTGAGCATGCCGGCGCCGAAGGTGAGCCCGCCCGCCGCGAGGTCGGCGGCGAGGCCGGTGACCGCGCCCGACAGCACGCCTCCCATCGCGGCCGCCTTGCCCTCGTCGAGCGGGCCCTCGCGCGCGATGTCGGCCTCGAAGCGCGTCTCGATCTCGGCGGCCGCGCGGCCGGTGAGCTCGTGGAGCGCGATCAGCGCGTCCATCGCCTCGCGCATCTGCGCGGACGTGCGCCGGGCGAGCGCGGCGGCGGCGTCCGCTTCCTGCTTCGCGGCGTCGTCGCCGATCCCGAGCGCGCTGCCGATCCGGCGCAGCATCGCCGCGCGCGGCACGATGACGCGCGCGCACGCGGCGGACGCGACGACCTGCGCGAGCGCCTCCATCGACTGCTCGAACTGGCGAAGGCGGCGCGCGCGCCAGGCCGCGGCGAGGCGCGCGAATGCGGGGGCGAGGTCCGGCGGCAACAGCTTCGCCACCGCGTCGAACAGTACCAACTCCTGCACCCAGCTCCGCGCGAATGCGTCGAGCGCGAGCACCTCGCGCACGTGCGGGTACTGGGCGAGGGCAGTGCGCCAGCGCGCGAGTTCCTCCGCCTCCGCGGCAGGCTCCCGCGGCGGGCCGGTCTGATTGAGAAGCGCGAGCACCGGCTTGCCCATCCAACCGAGCACGGCGAGTTCGGAGGCGAGGTAGCCCGCGTCGGCCGGGTCCTCGGCCGCGTTGACGAGATAAAGCACGACGTCGGCGTGATCGCGCGTCGTGCGCACGGCGAGCTGGGTGAGGAAGAAGGCGCGGTCGCGAAAGCGGTCCCACACCTGGCTTACAAACCAGGCGAGCGGGTTGCCCTCCTGCGCCAGGCGCCGCGCGAGGCGCGCGCTGTCGCCGAAGCCCGGTGTGTCCCACAGGACGAGCCTATCGCCCTCCGGCGCTTCGATCAACGTGAAGGCACTCGCCTCGGTGGTGACATGCGGCGCATCGCGCACCTCGCCCACGTCGCGCGCGAGCAGCGTGCGCGCGAGCGTGGTCTTGCCGGCGTTGGTGTGGGAGACGAGGGCCAGCGTGACGACTGTCATCGTCGTCAGCGCCTCAACGCCGCGTCGAAGGCCGCTTCGGCGGCATTCACATCCGGTTGCGCGAGGTCCACGAACACCGCCGTGTGTCCCGCGTCCGCCGCAAGCTCGCGCCACAGCGTCCGGCGCGCGTCGCGCCGTTGCGGGTCGTTGCCGAAGTGCGTGCGTGCGCTGGCTTCGTCGACGACGACGAGAACCGGCCGGCCGGACTGCGCGAGCGCCTGGACAAAGCGCCCGTGTGCCTCGCGCTCGGGAGTGGCGGTCGCGTTGAACAGTGCCACCAGCGGCGCGCCGGGGTTGCGTGCAATCTGCGGCGGCAGCGCGTCCTCGTTGCCGTACGCCACCGGCGGCGCGACTTCCACGCTCACCCGATCGCCGAGCGCGCGGGCGAGGAGAAGCTTGAGCGAGTCGCGGGTTGCGGGCGGCGTGGCGAAGCTGTACGGCACGACGTCGACCACGAGCGGTCCCTGCGCGAAGTCGCGCAGGAGGCGCTGGAAATACGCGTCCGACAGGTCGTCCAGCAAGTGCGCGGTGCGGTGCTTCTCGATCCAGCCCATCGCGAGCGCAAGCAGGACGCGCGGCACCACGGCCACGACCGCGAGGGTGGCGGCCATGATGTGCAGCCACGGCGCCGCGTTCTCGGAGGCCGGCGCGCGAATCGCCGCGATCCGTGCCACGTCGGGAACGGCAATGCCGGTGGCCATGGATCCCGGCGCGTAGAAGAATGCGACCAGCGCGCGCACGGTCGACGGCTCGAGGAACGTGCTCTGCCACGTCGCGCGGTACTCGAGGACGAGGCCGCGCACGTACAAGCCGGTGATCACCCCCAGCGCGAGCGCCGCCGCCGCGATGTGCAGGATGCGCGCGGCGCGCGCGGCGTACAGCGGCGTGGCGCGCGTGCTCCAGTCGCCGGCGAAGGCGGCCATCGCCTCCATGGTCGTGTCGTCGCCTCCGCGACCCATGCTGCGCACGCCGCCGGTGAGCCACGCGACGAAGCGGCGCAGCGGCCCCGGTGCGCTCGCGTCCCCGTAGCGCACGACGAAGCCGGCGGCGAGCACCGCGTAGACCGCGAGGTTCCACAGCACGAGCGGCGCCACGGGGGAGTAGAGGATGTTGACGCGCTGGGTGCCGCCGATCTCGTTCGACGCCGCGCCCAGCACGAATGCAACCACGGCAATCGCGGGGCCGACTCCGGTGCGCGTACGCCACGCCCACGCCACCCGCGCGACGCGATGCTTGCGCTCGCGCAGGCGCTCGAGGGCAAGCTGCGCCCTTCGCGCGATAAACGCCTGCGGGCTCGCCTGTGCGCCGACCACTTCCGCCGCGGCGCGCGTGGCCCAGGTGCGATCGGCGTCGGACCACGATGCGCGCGCGCGGTCGGCAGTCTCGACCGCGCGCACGGCGTAAACCGCCATGGCGGTGGGTTCCGATAGGGTCAGATCCGATTTTCGCATTGCGGTCGAATCAGCGGTTAGGCTCGCCGGCCGGGGACGGAGCAGAAAATCGGCTCTGACCCTGCTGTCGCCGGTGGAGTCAAGGCAGAGAATCGACTCTGACCCCATTTAGGAAACGAGTATCGACTCTGACCCCATTCATGCTTTACTGACCCTGGCGCCCTAACGCGGCGGCAACGGCCCTCGCCTCAGCACCGGCCGCGCGCCGAAATCCGGGATCGCCGGCTTCGTCTTCTCGATCAGGTCGAGCGCCGTGGACAGAGCGGTCTCGAGCTGGCGATCGCGGCCCGCGCGCGCGTCCTGCGGTGCGTTGTCGACCTCGATCGTCGGATCGGTGCCGTAGTTTTCCACGCCGAAGCCCACGTCGGTGAACCAGAACGAGAACTCGGGCTGGGTCGTCTCGCTGCCGTCGACGAGCGCATGCCGCGGCCATATGCCGATCACCCCACCCCAGGTGCGGGTGCCGATCAGCGGCCCCAGCTTCATCAGCTTGAAGTTGTGCGAGAAGATGTCGCCGTCGGAGCCCGCGTGCTCGTTGGTGAGCGCGACTACCGGCCCCTTCACCGCTTCGTCCGGGTAGGGCTGCGGCTTCATCCAGCGCGCGAGGTTATAGCCGGTGCGCTTGCGCGCGATCTTCTCGAGCAAGAGCTGCGACACGTGCCCGCCGCGGTTGTAGCGCAGGTCGACGACCAGTGCGTCGCGGTCGCACTCGTTGCTGAAGTAGCGGTGGAACTCGGCGAAGCCCGCCGACTGCATGTCGGGCAAATGGAAGTAACCGACGCGTCCCTTCGATTGCGCGTGCACCCATGCGCGGTTGCCCTCGACCCATTCGCGGTAGCGCGCGGGCACTTCGTCGGCGAGCGTGGTGGCAAGCACTGTGCGCCGGCCCGCGCCGCCCTCGAGCGTGAGCTCGACCTTGGCGTTGGCCTGGTTCACCAGCAGCGCCTGTGGCGGCAGCGTGCGCGACGTGGCCTGGCCGTTCACCGCGACGATGCGCTCGCCGAGCTTCGCCTCGACGCCGATGGCCGACAGCGGCGAGTCGGCGCCCGGGTCCCACGGGTCGCCCTGCACGATGCGCGTGATCTCGTACGAGGCGCCGTCGCCGGCGAGCGCTACGTCGGCGGCGAGCTGCCCGAGCGGCCACGCCGGCGGCTTGCGGTGGTCGCCGCCCATCTCGTAGGCATGCGACGTGCCGAGCTCACCCTGCATCTCCCAGATGAGGTCGGAGAGCTCGCCGCGCGAGCCGACGCGGTCGAGCAGGGGCGCGTACTTTTCGTACACCGCGTTCCAGTCGATGCCCGACATGCCGGGCGTCCAGAAGTGGTCGCGCTGCAGGCGCCACACCTCGCGCAGCATCTGCCGCCACTCCGCGCGCGGATCCACCGCGGCACGGATGCGCGCGAGGTCGATCCAGCCGCTCTTGCGCGAGGGCGCGTCCGACTGTCCCGCGCCGTTGGACGGCTCGGGCTTGCGGTTGGCCGCAATCGCGCGCAGCTTCTTGCCGCCGCGCACGACCAGCGTGGTGTAGTCGCTCGCGAGCGCGAAGCGCTCGACCTTGTCGCTGAGAGTGTCCGCCTGCAGCGTTTCGAAGTCGAAGAGCTCGAGCCGCCCGGCTTCCTCCTTGTGACCGCCGCGGCCGTGCGCGCCGAGGATGGGCATCACCGTCCACACCACTTTGCCGCCGGCGACCCCGGCAATCTGCCCGAACCGGTTCTCGGGCACGGGGAACGCGGCGACCCGGCGGTCGATGCCCGCAAGGTCCACGCGCAGTTCGTCTGTCTTCGCCTTTGTGCCGCCGTTGTACGGGTTCTCCGGCACGAGTCCCTTGCGCGGAGGGTCGAACGGCGGCGGCGAGTTCGCCTGCAGCGCCACGAGGTACGGCCGCGCCGCGCGCGGGAACGAGAGCTCGAACTGCACCGAGTCGTAGACCGGGTCGAACGTGCGCACCGACAGGAAGTACAGGTACTTGCCTTCCGGATCGAATGCCGGCGCGTAGTCGCGGAACTCGGGCTGCGTGACCAGCGTCGACGATTGCGACGCGACGCTGTAAAGCCTGATCGCGCAGTGGCGGGCGTCGGTCCACACCGTGTACGCGAGCCACTGGCCGTCGGGCGACCACGCGAGGTCCTCCGTGCGGCCGTGGTCGCTATGGTCGACCACGCGCAGCTCACCCGTCTCGACGTCTCCGACCAGCACTTCGTTGCGATGGTTGCCGATCGCGACCAGGCTGCCGCGCGGCGTCGCCGCCATGCCGATCGCACGCCCGATGTCCCACGGCAGCGCGCGCGTGTCCCCGTCCTTCCACACCTGCACGCGCTCCTCGCCGGACTCGTCGCTCACCGCGACCATGCTCGTGCCGTCGGCGAGCCATTGCCCGTGGCGGTGGCGCGCGCCGTCCGCCTTGCCCAGCTGGCGCACGGCGCCTTCCCACAGCCCGAACGTGAAGAGCTTGCCGCGCACGTCGACCGCGAGGCTGTGGCCTCCCGGATGCAGCGCGAAGCTGCCGAGGAAATCCTGCGCCGCAACGAACTTGCGCGCGGCCTGCGTGCGATGCGCCGGCACGCGGATGGGCACCTGCCGGGTCGCGTTGGACGAAGGATCGAACAGCCACACGTGCGCGCCGCACTGGTAGACGAGGCGCTTGCCGTCGGTCGAGGCAAAGCGCGCGTAGTAGTCGTCGTGGTCGGTGTGGCGCGCAAGGTCCGACCCGTCGGGCCGCACCGAGTAGAGGTTGCCGACGCCTTCGCTGTCGGACAGGAAATACACGCGCTCGCCGATCCACATCGGGCTCGTGAGGTTGCCCGTAAGCTCGCTCATGCGCCGGAACTCGCCCGTGCCCCTGGCGTCGATCCACAGGTGCCCGGCGGTGCCGCCGCGATAGCGCTTCCAGCGCGCGGGGTCGGC
>JADLEZ010000561.1 GCA_020845855.1 Burkholderiales bacterium | reverse complement strand
GCGCCGCCCCGCTCGCCGGCGTGGGCAGCACGCGCACGGCGACCTGCGGCATCAGCACGCTCGCCACCGGCGTTCACAGCATCGTCGCCACGTACAACGGCGACGCCGGCAACGCGACCTCGAGCAGTCCGCCGCTGTCGCAGACGATCACCGGGGCCGCGGGCAGCACGAGCACGGTGGTCACGAGCTCGGCCAATCCGTCGCAGCTCGGCGCGAGCGTGACGTTCACCGCATCGGTGACGGGGACTTCGCCCACCGGCACCGTCAGGTTCCTGCAGGGGAACCTGATGATCCCCGGATGCACCGCCGTTGCCTTGACGGGCAGCGGCAACACCCGGACCGCACTGTGCTCCACCGCCGCGCTGCCGCTCGGCAACACGCTCATCAGGGCGTTTTACTTCGGCGACGCCGGCAACAGCGCCAGCAACGGCCAGGTCGTGCAGACCGTGCAGGCGTCCACGGGCTCGGCAACAACGACCGTGGTCACCACCTCAGGCACGCCGTCCATCGCCGGCACCACCGTGACCTTCACCGCTTCGGTCACGGGCAACGCACCCACGGGCACTGTATCCTTCACCGACGCCGGCAGCGCCATCGCCGGCTGCCCGGCCGTTCCGTTGTCCGGCACCGGCAATACGCGAACGGCACAATGCGCCACGAGCGCGCTTGCCGTCGGCTCGCACACGGTGGCTGCGAGCTATGGCGGCGACGGGGGCAACCTCGCGAGCAGCGGCAGCGTCACGCAAGTCGTCCAGGCCGGGGGCGGGACGCCGACAACGACGACGCTCGCCACGTCCGGCACGCCGTCGACAGCCGGCGCGAGCGTCACCTTTACCGCGTCCGTCACCGGCGTTGCCCCCACCGGCAACGTAGCGTTCACCGACAACGGCAGTCCCATCACCGCCTGCGCTTTCGTCGCGTTGACCGGCACCGGCAACACCCGTACGGCGCAGTGTGCCCTCGGCACGCTAACGGTCGGCACCCACACGATCTCCGGCAACTACGCCGGCGACCTCGCCAACCTCGCGAGCAGCGGAAGCGTCACTCAGGTGGTCAATGCGGGCGGCGGCGGAACCAACGTCGCGTTGGCCAGCGCCGGCGCGGTGGCGACCGCGTCGTCGACCATGGCGGCGACTTATCCTACCTCCGCGCTGAACAACAACGAGCGCGCCGGCGTCGGCTTCGGGGCCGGCGGGGTGTGGACCGATGGGACGATGAACGCGCTGCCGGATTGGGTGCAGATCTCGTTCGGCACCACCCGGACCATCGATCGCGTGGTCGTCTACTCGGTGCAGGACAACTACCTGGCTCCGGTCGAGCCGACCGACACGCTGACGTTCACCACTCGCGGCCTGACCGCGTTCGCCGTGCAAGGCTGGAACGGTTCCGCGTGGGTGGACCTCGCGACCGTCTCCGGGAACAATCTCGTCAAGCGCACGACCACCTTCGCCGCCTACACGACGTCGGCGATCCGGATCAATGTGACCGGGACGCGCGGAGGCAAGACCTATATGACCGAAGTCGAGGCCTGGGGCAACTAGCCCCTTTTGTGTCATCCCGAGCGAAGCGAGGGATCTGTAGTTCGTACAAAGCAGATCCCTCGTCGCCTTCGCTCCTCGGGATGACACAGGACGGATGGCGAAGGGCTCGTCTCCCGGCCGTCCAAAGGCGCCCGCGCGGCGCTAAGCATGACGAGGAAGCTTTAAGTTGCGCCTTTTGCATCGAGGTTGATTCCAGGCGGTCGTCCTAGGGGCGGCCCGTCGGACGACCGCCGGAACAGCACGAAACAACGCGCGTGGTGCGCACACCGTCGCCTTCGATCGCGTTCTGCATCATGTGGACACGATGCGTGCTTACGCTTCGAACAATCCGGCCTTGGCCAGCGTTTTCAGCGCGGCAGGCAGCGCCTGGTCCATCACCTGCCGCACGGCGGCCGGATCGGTGAGGGGCACGCCGTCGCGCTTGATCACCAGCGTGCCGGCGAAGACCAGCCCCTCCATGGACGTGCGCAGCGCGTCCATGTCGCGCGTCCCGTCGAGGTGGCGCACGAGTTGACGAGAGAATTCGTCGAGGTTGGCGGGCTCGTGCCGCAGGTTGGTGACGGCGTTGCCCTTGTCGGCCTGCATCCGCTCGAGCGGGCTCGTGCGCGGCCGCTCGCTGACTTCGGTCGTCATCGGCGGCGACTGCATCCGTAGCTCCACGATCGCCGCGAGCGCGCACTTCAGCAACTCGGTCCCCAGGGCTTCGGCATCGGCGCGCAGGGTCGCGGGATCCGACGCCACCAGCACGTTCTCGGCGAGCCTGCGGCGGGCGAGCGCGCGCAGCTCCGCCACGGGAATCGACTGTGGCCAACGCTCCGCAAGGATCACCATCGCCGCCTTCACGATCGGAGCCGGCGAGTTGAGCGTGACGCCTTGGTCGGTGCGGAACTGCTCGAACGCCGGCGAGCGCAAGTCCGGTGTCGCGGAAACCGGCTTCGCCGGGGAGGCGACGTGGAAGCTTTGCACGCTTTGCCAATCGAGGTTGCGATTGATCTGCACGCCCTGATGAACCAGCAGGGTCTGCCGGAAGATGCGGTTACGCAGGAAGTCCATGTACTGCTCCATGCGGATGATGTCCGGCGCGATCTTGCGCAGCGTTTCCGCGACGTCCGGCGCAAAGTTCGACGCCAGCATGGTGTGCAGCTCGGCCTCCCCCAGGTACTGAAGCCCCCTCGCCGAGGCGCGCGCCATGAACTCGTGGAAGTAGATCGGTTCGTTGACATCCTCCAGATGCTCGTGCGCGAGATACGCGTCGTTCGCCCTGGCGATCATTTCCGTCTCGTGCTTGAGCAGCAGTCCGAACGGGTTGTTCTGCGTCGGGACGCTCTTCGCGAGGAACTCGAGCAGCGCACGCGCCTGCTGCACCTTCAACGTGATGTCCGGGAACGGCCGGACGTGATAGGCCATCATGTCGCGAATCATGCCGCGCATGCGCCAACCCGGGTAAGTGTTGTAGCTGACGTACGCCACGCCTTCGGGCGCCAGGTTCTGGCTGCAGATGTCGAGCAGCTTGTCCTGCACGGCAGGCGGCACCCAGGAGAACACGCCGTGCGCGATGATGTAGTCGAACTTGCCGAGCGACGCGTCGACTGCGGCGATGTCCATCTGCCGCAGTTCGATGTTGGCAAGCCCGAGCCCGGAGATGACGGCCGTCCCATCGGCGATCTGGCGCGCCGACAGGTCGATGCCCACGAATCTCGAGCCCGGCAACTGCGTCGCGATCGGGATGAGGTTGCCGCCGCTGGCGCAACCCAGCTCGAGCACTCGGGCATTGGTAATCGAGGCGGGCCTCATGCCGAACAGCGTGGCTACCGTCGCAAGGCGATCCGGGTGCGACTGGGCGAATGCCTGGCTGACGTAGGGAAGCACGTCGTAGGCGTTTTCGTCGGGCAAGCTCATACGGCGAATCCTCTTGGGGCGCTTATCTGCGAAGTTGGGGGAAGCGCAGGCTCGCGCGACCCGAAGGCGGCCTTCAGCGGAACCTGATCGCAATCCCCTTGAATGCGGGAATCTGCGGGGCGCTGGCAGTATCGTAGGTGCCGGTGGTCGGGTTCAGGCGCGGCACGGCCGGCGCCGCACGGCTCACGTCCTGGAGAACGACGGCGTCCGCGCCGATCAGCGCCGCTTGCGCCCTGATTCGCGCCAGCACCTGCGAACGCAGCGCCCCGGGCTCCCCGGGAGCATCGACGATGCCGATCTCCGTGTACGGACGCGTAGGTGCGCTGTCGAGCACCTCCACGAACTGCGTCGGAGGGAATTCCTGGGTTCCGGTACGCCGGACGATGTCGGGCTGCGTGGACGCGCACGCGCCGAGCGCGAATACGACGACCAGCAGCACGGCAAGACTGCGCATTGGCATGGGTGACTCTCCCGAACGGACAGCGCAAGGCAATACGCTAGCGCAACACGAGCGCATCGCGAGGCCGCGCGGCACGACTTTCCGTTGCGCGCCAATTATAAGGGGTGGCGAGTCTGACGCCATCCGTCTTGTGTCATCCGGAGGCGCATGCGCCGAGGGATCTCGTCTGTACGAACTACGGATCCCTCGCTTCGCTCGGGATGACACAGAGGGACTAGGTCAGGGCGCCGCGCCGCGCTCGCGGTGCAACGCGCGCGGAGAGAAGCGTGCATCGCTGAAGGCGTATTCCGCTCACGACCCCAAAAAGGGTGCCGTGGCGGCGCCTTTCCCGTCCCGAAAGAGACAGTCGGGCACCGCTTATAATTGCTGAGTGCGCTGCTGGAGCTTCGCGCAATTCTGCCAACCGTATTGCCTCTTGGTGACCGAATCCATGTCCGCTCCGACTCAGGAAGTCGCTTCCGCCGCGCCGCCGCCCAGCGACAAGAAGCCGGCGACGCTCAACCTCAAGGTGACCGCATCGCCGAGCCTGGTGCCCATCCTGGCGCGGAACAACATCTCGGTGCTGTTCTCGACTTACGATGCCGGCAAGGTGATCATCCTGCGTTCGGCCGGGGAGCGGCTCAACGTGCACTTCGTCGGCTTCGGGCGGACGATGGGGCTCGCCGGCGACCTGACTCGCCTTGCCGTAGGCACGAGCCACAGCATTCTCGAGCTTTACAACTTCCCGGGGATCGTCTCGGAGTTGCCACGCGGTGATTCCGAGCCCACGCCGGACGCGTGCTTCGTGCTTCGCCACAGCCATGTGACCGGGAACATCGACATCCACGAGATGGCCTGGGGCGGTGACGAGCTGTGGTTCGTGAATTCGCGCTTTTCATGCCTGTGCACGCGCGACCGGGCGCACAGCTTCATTCCGCGCTGGAGACCGCCGTTCATCAAAGGCTTGAGCCCCGACGACCGCTGTCATCTGAATGGGCTCGCGATGTCGGGGGCGCGGCCCGCTTACGTCACCGCCATCGCCGCCAGCGACGAGCCCGAAGGATGGCGCGCCGATCGCGTCACGGGCGGCATCGTGATGGAGGTCGCCTCGGGCGAGATCGTGGCACGCGGCCTGTCGATGCCTCATTCGCCCCGGCTGTATCGCGAGGAGCTGTTCGTGCTGGATTCCGGAACGGGAAGCTTGGGAAAGATCGACCGTCGCAGCGGCCGCCGCGACGCGATTGCGGCATTCTCGGGGTTCACCCGAGGCTTGGATATCTACAACGATCTCGCGTTCGTCGGACTCTCGCAGGTCCGCGACAAGCCCTTCGGCGGGCTGCCGCTGACCGAGCGCTTGCGGGAGGAAGAGCGGTTCTGCGGCATGCAGGTTCTCGATCTGGCCACCGGCCGGGTCGAGGCGTTTCTGAAGTTCGAGTCCGGCGTCCAGGAGATCTTCGCTGTCCACGTGATACCGGGCGCCCGGTTCACGACGATTCTCGAGGCAGATGATCCGCTGCTGGCATCGGCGATCGCCCTTCCACCCGACGCGTTAGCCCAGCTACGTGGCTAGGCTAGGCTAGCTAGACAGTTTGTTGAATTTCGCGACCGTATCCCCAATCCGGTGTCATCCCGAGCGCAGCGAGGGATCCGCTTTCGCGTCGAATCAGCGAATTGCGTAAAGCAGATCCCTCGTCGCCTTCGCTCCTCGGGATGACACCGTGGGATTTTCAACGGACTGCTCGAGTCCGGG
>JADLEZ010000560.1 GCA_020845855.1 Burkholderiales bacterium | reverse complement strand
TCCGCGACGATCCGCCGTAGAATAAACGTTCCGCTACTCGCCCGCGTCGCCGCCCGCGACGCCGCTTACAGCGCCATGGCCGACGCCGTCACCTACGAACAGCTCGCGGGCCGGATCACCGAGGCCTACCCGGACCTGCCCGAACGGCTGCAGGGCATCGCGCGCTTCGCCCTCGGCCACCCGGACGCGATGGCGCTGTCCACGGTGGCCGAGATCGCCCGTGAGTCCGGCGCGCCGCCGTCAGCGGTCATCCGCTTCGCCAACGCGCTCGGCTTCTCCGGCTTCACCGAGCTGTCGCGGATCTACCGCGAGCGCCTGGTCGCGCGTTCGTCGACCTACCGCGAGCGCATCGAGCAGCTCCGGCGCACCGGCGGCGACCAGGGGCATGTGCTGCCGCAGCTCGTCGACAGCTCGATCCGCGAACTCGAGCGCCTGCGCGAGCATCTGGATCCGGGCAACCTGCGCGCCGCGGCGAGGGTGGTGCGAGAGTCGGACGCGGTATTTCTCCTCGCGCAGCGGCGCGCGTTTCCCGTCGCTTCCTACCTCGCCTACGGCCTCGCGCAGCTCGAGTTCCGCGCGTTCCTGCTCGATTCGGTCGGCGGCATGCTGCGCCAGCAGGCGGGCATGCTCCGCCCCGGCAACGTGCTGATCGCGGCGAGCTTCCGCAGTTATGCGCAGGAAGTGATCGACGCTGCCCGAGCGGCGCACGGCAAGGGCGCCACGGTGGTCGCGATCACCGACCAGCAGGTGTCGCCGCTCGCCCGCTTCGCGAAGGTGACGCTGCTCGTCGGAGACGACCCGACCGTGCAGTTTCGCTCGCTGGTGGCGCCGTTGTGCGCCGCGCAAGCGCTGGTCATGACGCTGGGCTACGCCATCGCCGAGCGCAACGGCCGGGGTGCCGCGAAAAAATCGCGCAAGGCCCTTGACATCCGACACCAATAGAATGAATATTCTAAATACACGAAGAATGGAATACACGAATCGCTGACGCGGCGCGGGGGTGCCGCAAGGCAGAAGGAGACAGCCATGCCGCACGCGCTGACCGAGGATTACTCCGCCGAGGACTCCCAGATTCGCCACGGACCTGCCCCGGCCGGAGCGCGGCCGGTGACCGCCCCCGAATCCGGGGCACCCGCCACGGCAACGCAGGACAGTCCGGACGTTCGCGTGACGCGACGCAAAGCCGTGTCAGATTCCTCGCCGCGCTCGGAATGACGCCGCTTTCACGGACGAGCAGCCTGACGCAGAACGCGGTCGCAGGCGACGGTGTGCGCACGACGCGCGCTGTTTCCTGCCGTTTCCGGCGATCGCCCGACGGGCCGCCCCTGGGGCGAACGCCTGAACTCAACCTCGATGCAATAGGCGCAACGCCGCTTCCGCGTCATCCTTAGGACCCCTCGGGCGCCTTTTGCATCGATCACCTAATGCAACCGCTCGCGCGACTTGCGCGCGGCGTCGGCGAGCGTGCGACGGGTGCTGCTGCCGCGGGCCTGCGGCGCGCGCCGCGCCTGCCAGAAGCGGTAGATCAGGACTGAAGCCACCGCGAGCTCCTCGACCAGGCTCGCGCGTTTTTCCTTGTCGTCGATCCACTCCGCGAACTCGGGGTCCTGGTCGCCGAAGGCGAGCGCCTCGATCGGGAAGATCCAGTCGCGCGCGTCCTCGGCGTCGTACAGCGGCTGCCACGCCTCGTCGCGCAGCTTCACCCCCGCCATGTAACCCTCGCACCACGCGGTGCCCTCGGGCGGCTGGCGGTCGTCCGCCTTCTTTTCTTCGGGCAGGTAGAGCAGCGGCTTGAAGCGCGTCGGCGATTCACCGAGCGTGCGCTGGATGCCGACCATGTGGCGCAGGATGAGCGCCATGATCCGCTGCGCCTCGGCGCTGTTGCCGTACGCCGGCGTGGCGCTGCGCCCGCCGTCGCTCCACACTTGCGGCAGCCACTCGGAGGGCTGGATCGATTCCGGGCCGCTCACGATGGCGGCCAGGAAGCCGTCGAGCATCTCGAGGTCCATGCAGTCTTCCGGGACCGCGTCGGAGGCGAGGAAGCCCTCGAGCTCGTCGAGCTCGGAGTCGGACAGCGGTTCGTCCAGGGCGCGGGTGTCGTTCATGTCTGGCAGGGCGGGCTAAGGCGGACGGAAGTCCACCCTACAACCCCCTTGGGAGGGCAGCGAGCGAAGCGAGCGTACGGTTCGTACATATCGCAATTATAGGTCCGCCGTCAGCGCAAGGCGTGCGCGAGGTTTAGCGCGAGCCCGAACAGCACCACCGCTCCCGCCTGGTGCGCAGCCGCGAGCGGCAACGGCACGACCAGCAGCAGGGTGGCGATACCCAGGGCGATCTGCACCGCGAGCATGGCGACCAGAAGATGGGCCCCCGTGCGCACCCGCGCCGGCGCCCGCGGCGTGCGCAGCGCGGCCAGCCAGGTGAGCGGCACGACGAATGCCAGCACGAGCGCGAGCAGCCGGTGATCGAACTGCACCGTCGCCATGTTGTAGAAGAAGTTCTTCCACCACGGCTCGAGCAGCATGATCTCGGGCGGGACGAGATGCCCGTTCATGAGCGGGAACGTGTTGTACGCGAAGCCCGCGCGAATGCCCGCCACGAAACCGCCGGTCGCGACCATCGCGACCACCAGCGCGACCGTCGTGAACGCCAGCGTGCGCGCCCGCCCACCCGCCGCGCCGCGCCGCGGATCGAGCAGCGACATCGCCACCCACAGCATCGCGCCGAAGATCAGGAACGCGAGCGTCAGATGCGCGGTCAGGCGGAACTGCGATACGCGCGGGTCGTCGACCAGTCCGCTTTTCACCATGTACCAGCCGAGCGCACCTTGCAGGCCGCCGAGCACGAAGATCGCCGCGAGGCCGCCGCCGTAGCCCGGCGGGATCGCGCGGCGCGCGAAGAACCAGAGGAACGGCAGCAGGAACGCGGCGCCGACGAGACGGCCGAGGAGCCGATGCGCGTACTCCCACCAGAAGATGCCCTTGAACTCGGCAAGTCCCATCCCGCGGTTGACGAGCCGATACTCCGGCGTTGCCTGGTACTTGGTGAACGCGGCCTGCCAGTCGGCATCCGACAGCGGCGGCAGCGTACCGACGATCGGCTGCCACTCCGTGATCGAGAGTCCGGAATGCGTGAGGCGGGTGACGCCGCCGACGACGATGATCGCGAACACGAGCGCGCAGCAGACGAGAAGCCACGCTGCGACCGCTCCGTGCGAGCCGCGCGCAACGGCCGCCGGCGCGGTGAAGCCGCCGGCGATCGAGGAAGGACTGGTCATCCGCGATTATCCCACGCCGATCGCGATCCTTCGGTCGCGTACAATGCTAAGGATGCAGCGGCACATCACCCGATCGCTTGCGGTCTTCGCACTCCTCGCGAGCGCGGCGCTGCCTGCCCAGGCCCAGGTGACGGTGACCAACGCGTGGATTCGCGGCACCGTGCCCGGCCAACGGGCCACCGGTGCGTTCATGCAGCTTGCAAGTCCGAGCGCCAGCGCGCTCGTCGCCGTGTCCTCCCCGGTGGCGAAGACAGCGGAAATCCACACCATGACGATGGAAGGCGGCGTGATGCGGATGCGCGCCATCGATTCGCTGCCGTTGCCCGCCGGCAAGACCGTCGAGCTCGGGCCATCCGGCCACCACCTCATGCTGCTCGAGCTTGCGCGGCCGCTGAAGGAAGGCGAGATCGTCCCGGTGGTACTCACGTTCGCGGATCCCTCCGGACGCAGGACGACGCAGGAAATCAAGGCGAGTGTGCGTGCGCTGACCGCCGGCCCGCCGATGAAGCACTGATCCGACGAGTCGGACGCGGCGTAGTCTTGGCGGCGGACTGAAGTCCGCCCTACCTTTCCCGCGTCAGCGGCACGAAGCGCACGGGGATCGTGCGCTTGGTCACCGCGCGGCCGTCCGCGCCCTTGCTGATGACGAGCAGGTCCTGGAGGCCGTGCACGCTTCCAACCGGAATCACCATCCTTCCGTTGGGCGCAAGCTGGTCGACCAGCGGCTGCGGCACGTGATCGGGCGCCGCGGTGACGACGATGCCGTCGAACGGCGCCGCCTCGGGCCAGCCCTGGTAACCGTCACCGATGCGAACCTCGACATTGGCGTATCCGAGCTCCGCGAGCAGCGCGCGGGCCTGTTGCCCGAGCGGCGCCACGATCTCGATGGTGTACACCTTCGCTACGCATCCGGCGAGCACCGCGGCCTGGTAACCCGACCCGGTGCCGATCTCCAGCACGCGCGCATCCGGCCGCGGGCCGAGGAGCTCGGTCATCAACGCGACCACGAACGGCTGCGAGATGGTCTGGCCCATACCGATCGGCAGCGGGCGATCGAGGTACGCGTCGGCGACCAGATGCGCGGGGACGAAGCGGTGCCGCGGCACCGTGCGCATCGCGCGCAGCACGCACTCGCTCAAGTCCGAGCGGCCCGTTTCCGCGCGCGTCGACTTCATCTGCGCGGCGACCTGGTCGACCAATCGCTGGCGCTGCGTTTCGACGTCGAGGCCCGCCTGCGCGCGCAGCGGACTGACGACGATGCTGGCGCCCATCAGCAAGCGGAAGATGCCCATTGCCTTCATGAGTGGCGCGACCCGTGACGAAGCATCTATCATTGTCCTCCCGAGCGCGAAAGTCCAATCGACATGATCCGGCAAGTAACCCCGATCGCCCCGCCCGTGCGTTGAATCGAGGATGACCGGGCCGACGACCGCCGATCGACCCCGCATGCGGTGGCTCTCGCTCGCGGTCATTGCCGCCGCGTGCGTCGCCCTGCTCGCGGGGCTTCTCACGACGCAGTTCGGCGCATGGCTGCAAACGCGGTCGGTCGGCGCGCGCTGGAGTAATGCGTACACCACGCTCGACACCGCCGAGGCGCATCGGCCGCCGGAAAGGCTGGCGATCGCCAACGCCATGAGCGACGGCCCTCCTCCGGCCGGTATGACCCTTGGTTCGCGGCTGCATCCTCCCGGCACGCTCGCGCATTTGCGCTACGAAACCTTCGGCTACGACGGCGCGCCGCTCGACGCCTGGGACGTTCGCGCGCTAGTGCCGGAAATCGGTAACGGGATCGGTCCCTTCTGGCGCGAGCCCTGCAGCCGATCGTGCGGAGACGAGCTCGCGCGGGCGGCAGGATTCCGCTTGCACCGCAGCGGCATGCCCGGCATCGCCGAGGAATGGGTGCTGCGCATGCCGGTGGGCCGGCCGTTCGACATCGAGCGCCGGCCGCTGACCACGCAGGACATCCTCGACCCGCGCGAGCGCAGCATGCCGATACGCTACGTCAAGACGGGCGAGCAGTCGCTGCCGAGCCCTGCGCGCATCCGGGTCACCCTGGTCGAGGCATGCCGCGGCACGCCGCGCGTGGGCACCCTAACGGAGCTCGCGTGGTCCTTCTCGCACCTTCCGATACCGAGCGGGTTTCAGACGTCACGCTGGGCTCAGCTCGACGGCTGCGGCAAGCTCGAGCCGTTGCCGCCGCCGGTGCAGGCACAGGTGGCGCTGGCCGCGGACAAGCCCAAGCCGCGCACGGCCCCCGCGGATCCCGACTTGCGAGCAGTCGTCCCGCGCCGCGAGCGGACCACCGGCCATGCCAATCTCGCGGTGAACGAAGTCTGGCTGCATGGGCACGGCGCCGCCGTCATCGTGAGCGTACAGCGCGTCTGCCGCTACGATCCAAAAGAGAACCAATGGCGCGCGCTGTCCGCGCCGGAGCCGGGGAAGCGGTGGCGGCTCGCGCCGAAGTCGACTGCGGGCGAGCGTGTGATGTACGAGTTGCCGCGTGAGACGGCGCTGTTCTGGGTTCAGTGGTCCGAGCGAGATGACGATCGGCTCGGCGCGCGCGTGCGCTATCGCGACACCCGGTTGGTGTCGGGGCCGGTGTTGTGCAACGACGTCATGCTCGGGCCCGCCCCGGAGGGATCGGTCGCCACATGCGTGCCCTTCGCCGACCACGCGCAGGCGCGCTTCGTACCCGATCCAGCGAGCGCGTGCAAGGAATGAAGCGTGGATTCGTGCGGGACCGGCGACATGTGCTACAAGGGCTACCAAGTCCGTATGAAACGAACTATCACCGAACGAGAGTTGCGAAACGACTCCGGGGCTGTCCTGCGTGAGGTCCAGGCAGGGCGGACCATTTTCGTCACCCGGAATGGCGTCCCGGTCGCCGAGCTGTGCCCGGTCGCGCCGCAGCGCCGGTTCGTGTCCCGCGCGACTATTGCGGAAGCGGTCCGCACTGCACCAAGCGTTGATGCCGATCGCATCCGAGCCGACTTCGACGCGGTGGTAAACCCGGCGGCCGATGGCTGAGCCGGCGCGGGGGATTCTGGACATCTGCGTCGTGTTCGCCCGTGCGGCGGCCTTCCGCGCCGAACCCCGCATGCGGATGCCAAGCGCTACATCTGCCGAAACAGGTGGTTGTAGCTCTCGCTCACCGCGAGCGTCTCCTTGCGCGAGCGCAGGTGCACGCGCATGTGGCCGTGCAGGTCGCGGGTGACGTCCGCGATCTCGTTGACGTTGACCACCGTGCCGCGGTGGATCTGCCAGAACGCCTGCGGATCGAGCTCGTCTACGAGCTCCTTGATCGGGCGGCGGATCAGCAGCTCGCTGTCCGCGGTCATGACGACCGTGTACTTGTTGTCCGCCTGGAAGTAGCAGACGCGCTCGACCGTGACGAACTTGACCTTGGGGCCCTGCGCCGCCGTGATCCAGCGCAGATAGCGCGGCGCGGCGCCGTCCACGCGGCTGACCAGTGAGTCGAGCAGGCCCTCGAGGCGCGCGGGCGCGCGCTGCATGCGCTCCTTCAACCGGCCCAGCGTCGAGGCGAGGCGCGCGACCGACACCGGCTTCAGGACGTAGTCGGCCGCCTGCTGCTCGAACGCGGCCACGGCGTATTTGTCGTAGGCGGTGACGAACACGATGTGGCAGCGGCCGTTCACGACCTTCGCGACCTCGAGTCCGCTCATGCCGGGCATCTCGATGTCGAGGAACACGACGTCGGGCGCGTGTTCCTCGATCAGGCGCAGCGCGGCGATCCCGTCCGGCGCTTCGGCGTGGATCGTAAGCTCCGGCCACAGCGAGGCGAGCGCCTGGCGCAGCTCCTGGCGCAGCAGCGGCTCGTCTTCAGCGACGATCGCCGTCGGGTGGTTCATGCTCGACCTCCACGGTGGCCCGTCGGCCGCGCCCGGCGTCGCTCGCGAACGCGAGCCGGATACGGTCGCCGTACAACTCTGTCAGCCGGGCGCGCAGCCTCTGAACGGACGCGGGCTCGGCGGCAGTCCCTGATGCGAACGGATCGGCGTCGAGGCGAACGACCGTCAGCGGCCCTTCGTCGTGCGCACGAATCGCCAATGAGGCCGATGGCGGCGCGTCGGCGAGGATAGCCTCGGCGAGTGCAACCATCGTGACCGGCGGGAAGGGCCGGTCGCGCAGGTCCGCGGCCGGCTCCTCGACCGCATGCGTACCCGTGCCGCCCGCGACCTCGCGGCGGATGCCGAGCCAGAGCCGCACGAGATCGAGCTCCCGGCCCACGGTCGAATGCACGTTGCCGAGGTCGGGGACGACCGCACGCAGGTAGGCGACGAGGTTGTCGAGCAGGCGATTTCCGGCTGCGGCATCGGCGTCGTGCACGCGTTCCACTGCAGCCAGCGCGTCGAACAGGAACCGCGGATCGATACGGGCCTGCATCGCCTGCAGGCGCGTTTCCGCGGTGTGGCGCAGCGTGCCGGCGGCACGCAGCCGGACTTCGCGCAGCGCGGCCGCGCGCAGCGCGCCTTGCACGCGCGAGTCGTGGACGAGCACCGCGCCCGCCAGGACCATCGTCACCCACCCCATGTTCGCCCACCACAGCACCGGATTCGACCACGGCGGGGCCGGCCACACGCCGACCCCGGTGAAGACGGCAACTGTGAGGACGTTTCCGAGCGAAGCGGCCGCCACGGCGGCGCCAACCAGCGCGAGCGTGCGGATGCGCTCGCGCAACGACGCCACGTCGACTAGCGCCACCAACGAAACCAGAAGCGCCACCGAGGCCACGGGGGGGAACGCGACGTGGCCCGCGAACGCCCACCCCGGTGTCCCTTTGTGCACCGCGAACGGCACCATGTAGAGCATGAGCATGGCGGCCAGGATCGCGCCCGGCGCGAGGAGCTGTGCCGCCGCGGCGCGCCACGAGGCGCCCGCCCGGGCGTGACCGGGCACTCCCGCCGCGAGGCTAAACGGCGGCGCCTGCATCCGCTACCTCGAACCGCAGCGGCAATGTAAGGCACGCC
>JADLEZ010000559.1 GCA_020845855.1 Burkholderiales bacterium | reverse complement strand
GCTTGACGGCGGTGGCGGTGGACAACGCGGGTGCCAGCACGACGTCGGCGCCGGTGAGCCTGACGGTGACGCCGGCTCCGGCCGGCGGCACGGTGACGTTGCAGGATGGGGTGAGCGGCTACGCGGGCACGCGCGACACCTACCTGTCCGTCTGGCACCGCACGACGAATTTCGGAGCCTCCAACAGGCTCAACGAAGCGGTCTCGTATACCGACCTCGTGCGCTTCGCGATCTTCCAGTCGGAGGGCGGACCGGTACCCAACGGGGCGACGATCGTGTCGGCGACGCTGTCGCTGTACAAGTCGAGCTCTTACGACTACACGTACCAGGTGTCGCGGATGCTGCGCGACTGGAGCGAGACCCAGGCGACGTGGAACCAGTGGCAGAGCGGCCAGGCATGGTCGGTGGCGGGGGCGAAGGGGGTGGGGACCGACTACGCTGCCACGCCGGATGCGACGGTGTACGTTGGCTGGTCGGCGCAATGGCTGACGGCAGACGTGACGACCGGGGTGCAGGCGATGGCGACGGGTACGCCGAACTACGGCTGGCGGCTGGTGGGGGTGAGCGGCAACGGCAACGACAAGAGTTTCTGGTCGCGCGAGTACGCGGCCGACCCGACGCTGCGGCCCAAGCTCGTGATCCAGTACACGATTCCTTAGGCTGTCGCGGCTGTCGCTTCCATGATCGCAAGGCTTTTGCTCGGCGCGCTTTCCGGCGCGGGGACGCGCGGGCGCCTGTCCATCCTGATCTACCATCGCGTCCACGCCGTGGCGGATCCGATGTTTCCCAGCGAGCCGGACGCGGCGCGATTCGAAACCTTGGTCGCGCGCTTGCGGCAGCGTTTCAATGTCCTGCCGCTGGACGATGCGGTTGCGCGCCTGCAGGGAGGTCACCTGCCAAGCCGAGCGCTGGCGCTCACACTGGACGACGGTTACGCGGACAATCTCGAGGTTGCAGCACCGATCCTCGAGCGGCACGGCGTTCCGGCCACGATCTTCGTCGCCACTGCGTACCTGCACGGCCGCTGCATGTGGAACGATATCGTCATCGAGGCGTGCCGGACGACGACAAAGCGCGAGCTGGATCTCGGCTTCGCGGGGCTGGACATCTGTGCCGTGGGCGACATAGGGCAGCGTCGCACGCTTGCCGATCGTCTGATCGACAAGCTCAAGTACGTCACGCTCGACGAGCGCGATGCGGCCGCCGCGAGAGTCGCTCGGGCGGCCGAGGTCGAGCCTGCGCGTAACCGCATGATGACGCCCGCGGGCGTGCGCGCGCTCGCAGGCTACGGCATCGCCGTCGGTGCACACACCTGCCGCCATCCAATCCTCGCCGAGACTTCCGACGCGGTCGCCTGGCAAGAGATCGCAGAGAGCCGCCGCGTGCTGGAGGAGATTGTGGGCAAGCCGGTCACGCTGTTTGCGTACCCGAACGGCAAGCCCGGCCGCGACTATCGCGCGCAGCACGTGCGCATGGTGCGCGAGGCTGGTTTCACCGCAGCGGTGTCGACGGCACCGGGCGCTTCGTCGCGCGCGAGCGACGTCTACCAACTCCCGCGCTTCACGCCCTGGCGGGACTCCCCGATGCGTTTCGACCTGCTGATGATGCAGAACCTGCGTCGGGGGATGGAGCCGCGCGCGGTTTGACCGAACGGCTGGCGAGCCACTGCTCGAGCATCATGAGGATCCAGAGCATCTCGCCGTAGTACTCGGGGTGCCCCGGCAGGTGCACCTCGACGAGCTCGCGCAGGAACGCCTCGCGCACGATGCCGCGCGCGCGAAACGACGCGAGCGAGTCCCGCGCCAGCGCGCGCAAGCCGGCGTGCCGGTTGACCCATGCGCCGAAGGGCAGCCCGAAGCCGTGCTTCTTCTTGGCCAGGATCTCGTCCGGCAGGAATCCGCGCAGCGCCTCCTTGAAGAACCAGCGCAGCTTGAGCCCGCGCAGCTTGAGTTGCGGCGGCAGGCGCAGTGAGAAGTCGGTGAGCGCGTGGTCCAGGAACGGGAAGCCGACGCCGATCCCGGCAAGCTCGGTCGCGTACTTGACCTTCGGCAGGTCGTTCTCGGCGAGCGTATAGCGCCAGTCGAACGCGAGCATGCGATTGACCAGGGCGCGCGCACTGGTGGCCGCGTACACCTCGCGCTGCCGGCGTGCGCAGTCGCCCGTGTCGATCGCCGAGAGGAATTGCGGCGTCAGCACTTCCGAAAGGCCGAGGCGCGTGACGAGGTTGTACATCTGCATGCGGTCGGGCATCGGCACGCGCGCCTGCTCGATGTAGCTCGCGCCCTTCCTGAGCGCCGGCAGCCGTGCCAGCGGACTGCCGCTCACCAGCAGCGCCTCGAGCCCCCGGCGGGCGAATCCCGGGACGAATCTGTACGCGTCGAACACACGCTGCTTGGCGTAGCGCGTGTTGCCGCCAAAAAGCTCATCGCCGCCGTCGCCACCCAGCAGCTTGTCCACGCCACCCTCGCGCGCCAGCTTCGCGCAGTGGTAGGCGGGAAGAGCCGACGAATTGCCGAACGGCTGGTCGCAGGAGCTTGCCATCGCCGGGACGCTTGCCGTAAGGTCGTCCGGCGTGACGTAGTGCTCGTGGTGATCGGTGCCGAAATGCCGCGCAGCCGTGCGCGCGTACGCCATCTCGTCGTAGCCGTGCACGTCGAAGCCGATCGAGTACGTTCGTGCTGGTCGGCCGGTCACTTCGCCGAGG
>JADLEZ010000558.1 GCA_020845855.1 Burkholderiales bacterium | reverse complement strand
CGGGCAGAGGCAGCGCGGGCAGAGGCAGCGCGGGCAGAGGCAGCGCGGGCAGAGGCAGCGCGGGCAGAGGCAGCGCGGGCAGAGGCAGCGCGGGCAGAGGCAGCGCGGGCAGAGGCAGCGCGGCTCGCAGCGGCGCAACAGGAGTCGCTACGCCAGGAGGAAGCGAGAGAAGCGCGCCTGCGGGCGATCGGCCGCCAGCTCGATGCGGAAGCGGCCCAACGCGATGCCGCCTCGACGGCCGCACGCCAGCCCAACGCGCTGCCGCTGTCACTGAGCACCGCGCGTCGCGTGCGGCTGTGGGCGCGCACCCACGCGAACGTCGAGCTCGTGGAGTATGCGGAGACGTGGGCCCGGAAGATCCAGATGAACACGGCGATCGAGACGGTGCGCGAGATCGCCGGGCGGCCTCACCAATCCCCCATGGTGACCGTGAACGTTCGCAGCGACGGGTCCGTGGAGTCGGTCACGTTCGTCGTTTCCAGCGGGGTGCCGGAAATCGACGCGGCGATCCGGCGTATCGTCGAGGGCCAGCGCCCGTATCAGCCGTTTCCGCCGGCGCTGGCCCGCGAGTTCGACGTGATCGAGATTCGCCGGACTTGGTCGTTCGACCAGGCCGTCCGAATCTACTGATGGTCGGACGAGGAGCGGCGCGGGACGCTACTAGCAAGCCCTGCCGAAAGACGAGATTCCTCGCTGCGTTCGGAATGACACATTCAACGAATGGCTGGCAACGCGAACAACTCCACCGGCGCCGCGATGCCCTTGAACGCGACGGCACCCAGCGGCTCCACCGCGATGCGGTCGTACAGCGCTTTGCGCGTGGCGCCGTCCATCAGGATCGGACGGCGGGCGGCCTTGGTGTGCGCTTCGATGCGCGAGGCGAGGTTCACCGTATCGCCGATGCAGGTGTAAGTCGCCCGCGCCTTGGTTCCCGCGTAGCCCGCGATCATCTCGCCGGAGGCCATCCCGATGCCGACCTGGATCGGTGGCTTGCCGGACGCAGCGCGCTCCTGGTTGAAGAGCGCGACCAGCTCGATCATCTCCTGCGCCGCGCGCACCGCGTGCTCCTCGTGGCCGGCGAGCGTGAGCGGAGCACCGAACACCGCCATCAGGCCGTCGCCGATCATCAGGGTCACGATGCCCCCGTGCCCGGCGATGGCGTCGAACATGAGCGCGTAGTAATTGTTGAGGAGCTCGATCGTCTCCTCCGGCGGCTGCGACTCGGCGAGGGGCGTGAAGTCGCGGATGTCGCAGAACAGCACCGTGCCGTGCACCCGCCGGCCACCCACGGCGAAGCCCGATTGCTCCAGGTCCTCGGCTACTTCGGGAGTCGCGAACCGCCGCAGCATCTCCTTCTGCTGGTCGCGCAGGCGCTTCTTCTCGAGGCTTGCGCCGATGCGCGCCTTGAGCAGCACGGGGTTGACCGGCTTGTGCAGGTAATCCTCGGCGCCGAGCTCGATGCAGCGCACGATGTCCGCGATGCCTTCGAGCGAGGAGGTGACGATCACGGGCAGGTCGCGCAGCGCCAAGTCCTTCTTCATCTCCGCGAGCACCGTGAAGCCGTCGACCTCGGGCATCTCCATGTCGAGCAGCACGAGGTCGAAGCGCTCGCGGCGCAGGAGCGCGAGCGCGATGCGGCCGTTCTCGGCGGTCGCAACCGCGTGCCCCATCAACTCGAGGTTGCGCGTGAGCAGCAGCCGGTTCACCTTGTTGTCGTCGGCAACCAGGAGTCGCGCGGCGTCACTCATGGCGCCACGCCCGCAGAGCCGCCGCCACGCGCCCGTATTCGGCTTCGATGGGCGCAAGCGCGCCCGCACCCCGTCCCCGAACTTCGACTGCGCCGGCCATCTCGAGGTCGCGCGCGAGCCCGCCGAACGTCAGCGCGCCGAACGTGTTGCCGTTGGACTTGAGCGAGTGCGCGGCGCGCCGGAAGCGCTCGGCGTCGCTCCGCGCGAGGGCCTCGCGCAGGTCGTCGAACATGCCGGGCGCTTCGGCCAGGAACGTGTCGACCAGCTCGCGGACGAACTCGTCGCCGGTCGTGTCGCGCAGCGCCGCGAAGGTGGGGTCGTCGATGGTTGGGGTGGGCATCGCTTGGCCTTTCACTGGCGTGCGGTGACAGCGGTCAGCGCCTCCACCAGGCGCTCGACGTGGATCGGCTTGGTGAGGTAGTCGTCCATGCCTGCGGCAAGGCACATCTCGCGGTCGCCTTGCATGGCGTTGGCGGTCATCGCGACGATGCGCGGGCGGTCGTGGTTCCAGCGCGCGTTGATCCGGCGTGAGGCTTCCAGTCCGTCCATGTCCGGCATCTGCACGTCCATGAGCACCACATCGTAGGTCTGACGTTCGACCGATTCGATCGCCTCGATGCCGTTCGACGCGAGATCCGCGCGGTACCCCATCTGCTGCAACAGGCGAAGCGCGAGCTTCTGGTTGACCACGTTGTCCTCGGCGAGCAGGATGCGCAGGGGATGCCGCACGGCGAGGCCGGGATCGAGTAGCGGCTTGGCGGCACCCGCCGCGGCTCTCGGCGCCGGCGTGCGCACGAGAAGTCCCGCGAGTGTGTCGAACATGTGCGACTGGCGCGCGGGCTTGCCGAGGTACGCGGCGAAGAGGTTCTCGTCGGCGCCGGCCTCGCGCCGCCCGAGCGAGCTCCACAGCACGCGCGGGAGCTCGGGCCGCAACGCGCGAATGCGCTTGGCGAGCGCAACGCCGTCCATCTGCGGCATGTGCATGTCGACGATGGCGACGTCGAATACCTCGTCGGATTCGAGCCAACGGAGCGCCTCGTGCGGGTCTTCCGTCGCGCGCGCCTGCATGCCCCATTTGGCCGCCTGCAGCTCGAGCACGCGGCGGTTGGTCGCGTTGTCGTCGACCACGAGGAGCTTGCGGCCGGAAAGCTCCGGCTGCACGCCGGCGAAGTCGCGCTGACGCACGGCGGGAAGCTCGGCCACCGGCGCTTGAATCGTGAAGCAGAAGGTGGATCCGCGGCCGGCACCGTCGCTTTGCGCCCACATGCGCCCAGCCATGAGCTCGGCGAGGCGCTTGCTGATCGCAAGCCCGAGACCGGTGCCACCGTACTTGCGCGTCGTCGACGAGTCCGCCTGCGAGAACGACTGGAAGAGGCGCTCCATCGTCTCGGCCGACAGTCCGATGCCGGTGTCCCGCACCACGAAGGTGATCTCGCGGCGATCGGCCGCGATGGGCTGCGCACTCACGGTCAGCACCACTTCGCCCGCTTCGGTGAACTTCACCGCGTTGGACAGGAGGTTGAGGATCACCTGGCGCAGCCGGGTCACGTCGCCGCCGATCGCCGCCGGAACCTCGCCCTCGAAGAGGTACGCCAGGTCGAGGCTCTTTTCGACGGCGCGCGCGGCGACGAGGTCGAGTGCGGATTCGACGCACTCGCGCAGGTCGAACGGCTGCTCCTCGATGTCCATGCGGCCGGCCTCGATCTTGGAGAAGTCGAGGATGTCGTTGATGATGGTGAGGAGCGCGTCGCCCGACTCGCGGATGGTCGCGACATAGTCGCGCTGCTCGTGGTCGAGCGAGGTATCGAGCAGCAGCCCGCTCATGCCGATCACCGCGTTCATCGGCGTTCGTATCTCGTGGCTCATCGTGGCGAGGAACGAGCTCTTGGCCTCGTTGGCCGCTTCGGCGGCGGCGCGTGCTTCCTGTGCCTGCTGGAACAGGCGCACGTTCTCGATCGCGATCACGGCCTGATCGGCGAAGGTCCGCAGCAGTGTCTGCTCCTTGTCGCTGAATGGGCGCGGCGGCTGGCGGAACACGCAGATCGAGCCGATGCCGCGGCCCTCCCACAGCATCGGGCTGTAGATCGCCGTGTATGCGCCGTGCTTGCGCACGAGTTCGCGTATGCCGGGGAAGGGCATCGCGCTGTCACCGTCGACGGTGACCTCCAAGGTCTTCCGCTCTTGCAGCGCGCGCCCGGTGTACGAGCCTTCTAGCGGCATTCGGCCGATCTTGCCAGCGAGGTCCGCGAACACCTCACCGCGCCAGGCCGCTGCGGAGACGTGCCGCCCGTCCCCGCTTACGAGCATCACGGCAAGCTGTTCGCTGGCGAACAGGCGCCGACAGCTGTCGAGGATCTTGTCGAACACCGGCTGCGCGTCGGCGATCGCGCCGCTGATGACCTGCAGCACCTCGGCGGTGGCGGTCTGCCGCTCGAGCGCTTCCTGCGTCTCGCGGAACAGCCGCGCGTTCTCGATGGCGATCACGGCCTGGTCGGCGAAAGTCTGCGCGAGCGCGACTTCCTGGTCGTCGAAGCGTCCGGTCTGTGCGCGCAGAATGACGAGGCTGCCGATGGCCTTGCCGTCGCGCAGCAGCGGAACGAACAGGCACGAGCGGTAGCCGAGCTTGAGCGCGAGGTCGCCCATGCGCGAGAACTGCTTCGCCGCCTCCTCGGTGTCCTCGACGTTCACCACACGCGAATCGAGGATGCAGGTGCCCGCACCGCTGCCGCGGTCGAGCGGCCACGGCGCGAGGAAGCCGCCCTCACGCGCTTCAGCCGAGTCGTTCGCGAACGCGACGGCCTCGATCATCCCTTCGTTCGGCAAGGCGAGCGCGACCGCGCGTCCGGCGAACAGCCGCTGGCAGCTTTGCACGATCGCGTCGAACACCGGCTTCGTGTCGGTGACCGACGCGCTGATCACGCGCAGGATCTCGGCCGTGGCCGTCTGCCGCTCGAGCGCCTCGCGCGTCTCGTTCCACAGCCGCGTGTTCTCGATCGCGATGACCGCCTGGTCGACAAACGAGCCCGCCAGTGCCATTTCCGACGCCGTGAACGCCCCGGCCCGGTGCCGCACCAGCGCGAGCACGCCGATGCACTCGGTGCCCCGCAATAGCGGGAGCATGAGCGAGGAGCCGATGCCCCGGCGGTCACGGACGCGTTGTTCGTGCGCCGGTAGCTCGATCGCGGACCAGTCGGGAAGGTGCAGCATCGCCTTGCCGGCGATGACCCGGGAAGGAAAGTTCGCCGCCGGGTCGATCGGTATGTCCGCGTTGATCGCGTCCATCGCGCGCGAGCCGTCGGCCCACGCACCGGCGGACGCCGTAAACGTGGCGCCGTCGGTGCGAAGGACCCACACGGCATCGCAGACAAGCAGGCGAAGCGAGGTACGCACGATGGCGTCGTAGACCGGCTGGACGTCGGCGGGGGACGCGCTGATCACGCGCAGGATGTCCGCGGTGGCGGTCTGGCGGGCAAGCGCATCCTGCGTCTCGCGGAACAGCCGGGCGTTGCGCAGCGCCACCGCGGCCTGCCGCGCGAGCCCTTCGAGAAACTCGAGGTCGCGGTCGTCGAACGGCGCGCCGCCGGTGCGCCACACCGTCATTGCGCCCTCGACGGCCTGTCCCGCCAGGAGCGGCACCACCATCAGGCGCTCGTCGTTCTGGACTACGGTACCGGCGATCTGCACGCCGCGCGGGTCGGCTTGCGCGTCGTTGATGTGCTCCGACCGGCCGCTTTGCAGCAGGCTGCCGATGATGCCCACGCCGCCTTCGATCACCGTGGCCCTGATCTCCTCCGCCGAGTCCCCGAGCGCGACGATGGCGCGGTAGTCGGAACTGCCCGGAACGGGCAGGAAGATCGCGCTGCTGTTGACTTGCAGGAGATCCTTGGCGTTGCGTGCGATGCGGTCCATCACGGTCGCGAGGTCGAGCGAGGACGAAAGATCGCGGCCCACCTCCGCCAGCGCGGCGGTTTCACGCGATCGCCGCTGCGTCTCGTCGAACAGGCGCGCGTTCTCCAGCGCGATGCTCATGCTGCCGGCCAGTGTCTGCAGCAGGCGGACATCGGCGTCGCTGAAGGCGTGCTCACGCTCGGTGTCCGCGAGGGTGATGATGCCGCGCGCCTGCTCGCTGACGATCAACGGAACCCACAATGCCGACTTCTCTTCCGCCGTGCCGGCGATGGTCAGGCTGCCGTACTTCGCGGCGACGCCGGCCATGTCCTCGTTGATGAGGAGGGTTTCCCGGGTCCGCAACACATGCGCGGCGAACCCGTAGTCGAGCAGCGGAGACGCGGCGAGAGCCAGCCGCTCGCCGTTCTCGTACATGTAGGGGAAGTGCAGAAGCTGGGTCTTGGCATCGAGGATGCGGATGCCGACATCGGCGTTGCGAAAGATCGCGCGAACCTTGTCGCCGACCGCGTCGTAGATGCCTTGGATGTCGAGCTCGGCCGCGAGCGCCGCCTGCACGCCGTTGATGATCGCGAGCTCGCCTGCGCGCTGCTCGAGCTCCTGCGTGCGCTGCGCGACCTTCTGCTCCAATCCCGCGGACCACTGCGCGTTGTCGAGCGCGACGGCCGCCTGGGTCGCGAGCATTCCCAGCAGGTCACGGTCGTTGTCGTGGAAGCGGCCGAACGCGCCGTCGATGTCGGCGTACAGGAAACCGGCGATCTCGTTGCGCGCGATGAGCGGGGCGACGATGCGCGAGCGCTGCGCCAGCGGTGCGGCGTTCGCCGGCAGGTGCGCGAGGCTCGCGCTGCGCGTGCGTGCCACTTCGCCGATCGCTGCCTGCACATCGCGCAGTATCGCCTCCGCATCTTCGCCCTTCGGCACGAGCGACCCCGCGAGCTTGCGCCCTTCCGGCGTCTCGAGCACCAGCAGCACGCGCTCGGCGCCCGAGATCTCGGTGGCCTCGTCGATCAGGAACTCCAGGAGCTCCTCGCGCGAGCGCAGCGCGTTCAACCGCAAGCCGGTGTCGACGAGGCGCTCGAATGGTTCCTTCAGGCTCGACGCGACGGCCAGGTGCGCGGGCGGGCGCCGCCCCTTGCCGGCCGCGGGGCCGGTCAGCACCGCCCGCACGACGTTGCGATGAAGCTCGGCCTTGTCGAGGTAGTTGCGGCGCAGGCCCTCGTCGGTGAGCTTGCGGATCGGCGCCACCAGGAAGCGGTAGGCGACGGCGAGCGCGCGGCGCGCGGCCGCGTCGCGGCCGTTCGCCGCGAGCGCCAAGTGGTACCGCCACCACAGCTCGAGCAGATCGGTGCCTTGGATCTCGGCTAGATTGCGTGCGCGATGTATCGCTGCTGCGCGCTCGGCCGGCGCCAGCGCGTCGGCGGCACGGCCCGCGGCCAGGTACGCCTCGGAGAGTCCGACCAGGGCGGTGATCTCCAGGGCCACCTGGTCGGAGTCGCGCAGGATGCGTGCGCCCTCCTCGTAGAGCGTGATCGCCCGTGCGGGGTTGCCTTCCCACAGCGCGAGCAGGCCGTGGACCAGCGGACGATACGCCGTGAACTGCGCCGGGCGCGAGGCCTCCCAGCACTCGATCGCTTCGACGAGGTTGCTGCGTGCTCCGGCATCGTCGCCGAGCGCGTGCCGCGCGTGACCCTGCATCCACAGCGTGGTGCCACGGCCGAATCCCGTGGTGCTCGCGCGCCGGTACGCGGCGTCGGCCCGTTCGTACAGCCGCAGCGCGCGCCGGTTGAGGCCGAGGGTGGCGTACCGGGTGGCGAGGTTGTGCGTGATCACCGCCTGCCGCTCGACGTAGCCGGCGGCCTCGAATGCGGCCATCGCTTGCCGCAGGAGGTCCATCGTCTTGGCGATGTCCGGCTGGTGGAACGTCAGCATGTTGAGCGCGTTGCCGATGCCGTGCCGGTCGCCGGCGCGGCGCGCCAACGCAAGCGCACGATGCGCCGCGCGGTCGGAGTCGTCGGCGCGGCCCTGGCCGCTGCGCGCCGCCGACACGCACCACCATGCCCGGCCCTCCCACGCGGTTTCGCCGAGCGACTTGAACAGTCGCGCCGCGTCCGTGCAGTCGCGCACCGCCTGCGCGTTCTCGCGCGTGCGGAAGTACGCCTCACCCAGACGCAGCAGCGCGATGCCCTCGGTCCGCGCGTCGCCGGCGCGGCGGGCCGCCTGCACCGCCAGCTTCGCGGTCGCAGTCGCGTCGCGGGAACGCCCGGAGCGGATCTCGACGTAGGCGCGGCGGGACAGCGCCTGCGCGAGCAGCGCCGGCTTGCGCGCCCGGCGCGCGACGGCGAGCATCGCCTCCGCATCGGCGGCGGCAGCGGGCAGGGCACCCAGCGCGATGCTGCTTTCGGCACGCAGGTCGTGAAGGTCGAGGCGCAGCGCCGGCGCGATGCGCGCGTCGTCCAGCGCTTCGGACGCGGCCGCGACCGCCTGCGCGTGCCGGCCCGAGGCCGCGAGCTCGCCGATGTCCTCCAGGACGTCCGTCGCAGCCGGCGGCCGCGCCGTTGCGGACGAACGGCGCAAAACAGTCTTCTTCCTGGTAGCGGGCATTGGTTGGCCTCCCCTCCAGTCTACCTAGCGCGCGGCGGATTTGACATCGAGCCCGGTCATGTCGTAAGCTTTCCTTTGCGCCGATTTGAGGCTTCAGCTTGCGGGCGCATAACAAATGCCGCTAAAGCGAGGTTCGCTCCAGTCAGGAGATACCTGACGGAGCACACGAAACCCGCCAGGCGGCAGTCCGGCGGGTTTTTTGTTCTTGTGGGTTTCAATCATGAACGACAGCAAACGCGGGTTCACCACTGCCATCCTCCACTCCGACCGCGGCGCTCCGATCGAGCACGGCGCGTTGCATAAGCCGCTGCACCTGTCCATCGCGTATGGTTATCGCGACGCGCGTGACCTCGCGGCAGTGTTCCAGGGTCGCGCGGCCGGCTACTCGTACGGCCGCCAGGGCAACCCCACGTCGGCGGCGCTGGAGACGAAGATCACCGCGATGGAAGGTGGGACGGGCACCGTCACCTTCGCCACCGGCATGGCGGCTATCGGCGCCATCGTGATGGCGCTGCTCAAGGCCGGCGACCACGTCGTGTCGAGCCAGTACGTGTTCGGCAACACCGCGAGCCTGCTCCTCACGCTCGAAGCGCATGGACACCCCGTGTCGTTCGTCGACGCCACCGACGCGGCGAAGGTCGAGGCGGCGCTGACGCCGGCCACCCGCCTCGTGTTCGTCGAGACCATCGCCAACCCGCGCGTGCAGGTGGCCGACCTCGCGCGCATCGGCGAAGTGTGCCGCGCACGCGGCATCCTGTACGTGGTCGACAACACGATGACCTCGCCGTGGCTGTTCAAGCCGAAGGACGTGCACGCGGGACTCATCGTCAACGCGCTGACCAAGTACATCGGCGGCCACGGCAACGCGCTCGCGGGCGCGATCACCGACACCGGCTTGTTCGACTGGACGCGCTTTGCCAACATCGCCGAAAATTACAAGACGCAGCCGCCGCGCAACTGGGGCCTGCAGCAGCTACGCAAGAAGGGGTTGCGCGACTTCGGCGGCACGCTCGCCCCCGAGCAGGCCCACCACATCGCGGTGGGCGCGGAAACGCTCGCGCTGCGCATGGAGCGCATCTGTTCCAACGCGCTCGCCTTGTCCAAGTGGCTCGCCGAGCAGCCGCAGGTGCGCGCGGTGTACTACCCCGGCCTCGCCTCGCATCCGCAGCACGCCCTTGCCCGAAGCTTGTTCCGCCACTACGGCGGGTTATTGTCGTTCGAGCTCGCCGACGGCCACGATCCGTTCGAGTTCCTCAATCGGCTGAAGGTCGTGGTGCTGTCATCCAACCTGGGCGACAACCGCACGCTCGCGATTCCCGTGGCCCACACGATCTTCTACGAGATGGGGGCGCAGCGGCGCGCGGCGATGGGAATCGCCGATTCGCTAATCCGCATCTCGGTGGGCATCGAGGACGAGACGGACCTCGTCGAGGATTTCCGGCAGGCACTCGCCTGACCGTCAGCCGGCGATCTCGCGCTCGTGCGCGCCCGCGGCGTCCACGGCGAGGTAATGCCCGCTGTCGTGCCAGTCGTGAAGCACGATGCGCTCGCGCGCGGTGCCGTCGACCTCGTGCACATGTCGCGCGGGCCGGTGGGTATGGCCGTGGATCAGACGTTGCGCGCCGTGGTCGCGAATGGCCTGTGCGATCGCGTTGGGTGTGACATCCATGATCGATTCGGGCTTGATCGCCTTCAGGTTGCGGCTGCGCCGCCGCATCCAGCGCGCGATCAGCCGGCGCAGGAAGTAGGGCAGGCGCGCGAGGCACGCCTGCACCGCGGGATCGCGCATGCGCGCGCGGTGCGCCTGGTACTCGGTGTCGTCGGTGCAGAGCGTATCGCCGTGGCACAGGAGCGTGCGCACGCCGTGCAGGTCGAGCACGACGTAGTCGGGGAGAATCGAGGCGCCGGTCGCCTGCGCAAAGCGGTCGGACAGGAGGAAATCGCGGTTGCCGTGCGCGACGTACAACGGCACGCCGGCATCCGCGACGCCGCGCAGCGAGCGCACCACCTCGGCGACGAAGGGCTCGCGCACCTGGTCGTCGCCGATCCACCAGTCGAAGAGGTCGCCGAGCAGATACACGGCGGCCGCGTCGCGCGCCGGGCCCGCGCAGAACGCGTGGAACGCGCGCAGCGCCTGCGGCCGCTCGGGCGACAGGTGCTGGTCCGACAGGAACAACGTCGGGGCCGAAGACCCCATGGGAGGCCTAGGCCGCGACTTCCTCGGCCTTGATGAGCACGACGTCTTCCTTCGGGACGTTCTCGTGAAAGCCGCTCTTGCCGGTGGCTACGCCCTTGATGCGGTCGACCACGTCCTGCCCGCCCACGACCTTGCCGAACACGCAGTAGCCCCAGCCGTTCGGGCTCGGGCCCTTGTAGTCGAGGAAGTCGTTGTCGGCCACGTTGATGAAGAACTGCGCAGTGGCCGAGTGCGGGTCCGACGTGCGCGCCATCGCCACCGTGTACTTCCTGTTCTTGAGCCCGTTGGCGGCCTCGTTGGCCACCGGCTTGCGCGTCGGCTTCTGCTTCATGCCGGGCTCCATACCACCACCCTGGACCATGAAGCCGTCGATCACGCGATGGAACACCGTGTTGTCGTAATGCCCTTCGCGCACGTATTGCAGGAAGTTGGCGACCGTGGCCGGGGCGTTCTCGGCGTCGAGTTCGAGCTTGATGTCGCCGTGATTGGTCTTCAGCACTACCATGAGCCTAGCCTCCGATGATTTTCGCGGCCTTGATGACAACCTGCGTGCTCGGCACGTCGGCCGGGTTGATGCCCGGCGGCACGGGACTTGCCGAGCCCTTCGGCGCCTTGGCGATCTTGTTCACGACGTCCATGCCGTCGATCACCTTGCCGAACACGGTGTAGCCGTAGCCCTGCGCCGTCGGCGCGCTGAAGTTCAGGCGCGAGTTGTTGGCCACGTTGATGAAGAACTGCGACGTGGCCGAGTTCGGGTCGCTGGTGCGCGCCATCGCGATGGTGCCCGGCACGTTGGACAGGCCGGCTTTCACGGACGACTCGGACTCGATCGGAACCGGCGGCCGGGTCGGCTTCTCCTTGAACTCGGTGGTGAAGCCGCCGCCCTGGATCATGAAGCCGTCGATGACGCGATGGAACTGCGTGCCGACGTAGTGGCCGCTCTTGACGTAGTCGAGGAAGTTGGCGACCGTCTTCGGCGCCGCGTCGGGGAACAACTCGAGCTTGATGACGCCGGCGGTGGTGTCGAGCTCGACCTGCGGGTTCGCTGCTGCGGCAACCGTGGCGGCCAGCGCGAACGCGGCCGCCGCGAAAATCCTGTACAACATGGGATGAGTCTCCTGTGGCTTCGTTGGGTTCATTTCGGCACGGGCGCGAGCACTTCGCGCACGAGCTTCAGTTTGGCGGGCGCCGTCTTGTTGCGCGTGTCGCGCGCGAGCGCTTTCTCGTAGTTGACCGCTGCGAGGCGGGTATAGATGTCGCCCAGGTTCTCGTAGGCGATGGCGTAATCGGGCGCCGCGGCGATGGCGGCCTCGAGCTCGTCGCGCGCGAGCGCGTACTCACCTTTTTGCGCGTAGAGCACGGCAAGGTTGTTGTGCGGTTCGGGCAACTCGGGATAATCGCCCAGCACGGCCTGGAAGACGGCGATGGCGGCCTCGGTCTTGCCCGAGTCGGCGAAGGCGATGCCCTTGAGGAACCGCGCCTGCGGCTCGCGCGGACGCTCGGCGTGCAACTCGTCGAGGATTCCGATCGCCTCGGCGAACTTCTTCTCGCCGATCAGCGTGCGCGCTTCCTTGAGCTTTTGCGCGTAGACCTTGCGCGCGGCCTCGGAGAACTCACGCGGGTCGGTCGTCGCGTCGCTCTGGGCGAGCGCCGGCGGTGCGCAAAGCGCAGCGGCGAAGGCGGCGAGGAGCAGGGTAGCGCGCATAAACGATCAATTTTAGCAGCCGGCGCGCAGGCGGGCCGCCGTGGCCTCGATGAGCCGGCGGGCGATCGATACGCTCGGCGGCAGCTTGGGCATGTCGTACACCGAGAACCAGCGCGCTTCGGCGATCTCGGCGTCCTCGCAGCGGATTTCGCCGCCCGCGTACTCGGCGACGAACGCGATCATGAGCGAGTGCGGGAACGGCCATGCCTGGCTCTCGAAGTAGGTGATCTTGCCGACCTCGACGCCGACCTCCTCGCGCACCTCGCGGCGGATGCAGTCCTCGATGGTCTCGCCCGCCTCGACGAAGCCCGCGAGCGCGCTGAACATGCCGGTCGCGAAGCGGTGCGCCCGCGCGAGCAGGATCTCCTTGTCGCGCACGACCAGCGCCATCATCGCCGGCGACACCCGCGGATACGCGACCAGGCCGCAGCTCGGGCATTCCTTCGCCCGCTCGCTTTCCCGGGCGCGGGTCGGCGTGCCGCAGCGGCCGCAGAACCGGTGCGTGCGCTCGAAGTCGACGATCTGGAACGCGCGTGCGGCAAGCGCGAGCAGCGCGTCCGGCACCTTGAAGAACAGCGTGCGCAAGCCGACGTAGCGCATGCCTTCCGGCTCCGCGGCATCGGCAGGCAGGTCGAGCGCGACGCAGCCGACGGCTTCCAGTTCACCCAGGAAATACGGCGCCCCCTGGACGCCGGCCGCGGCCAATGCGGCGCGAGTCGGAATGACGTACTGGTCCTCGCCGGGTGCCAGGACGAGCACGCGGTCGTCGCGGAAAGCGAAGGCGTGAGCGTGGCCGGCGAGATGACCGGGGATCGCGTGCGCGGAGGCGAAACCGTTGGGCGTGAACATGGTCGAACGTGGGTCTAACCTGTCATTATCCGGGTAACGGGCGTTGGGCGGCAGCAACCGGCACGACAGTTGCGCGCGGTGCGGATACCGCGTCGTGCGGGCCCCGCGGTCGCCCGCAAACGACGCATTTCGTCCAAAGTTTACGCATTTGGGCTCGTAGAGGCGTCGCCGTAACGGGGAAACGGCATGCGATTCACCCTCCTGTCCCTGTCGCCGCGGCGCCTTGCCCGCGTCGCCGGGCCCTACCTCCTGCTGTGGGTCGCGCTCGCTTGCGCGATCATCGGCCTTGCGTGGCACGAGATCGCGGCGACCCGCGAGCTTGCCGACGTCCGGCTGGAGGCGGGAAACCTTCCCGCAGCCGAGTTTGCGGCGCTGGCAGCCCTGGAAAGCCGCGTGCGGGATGCGCAACGCCGCCATGCGCGGGCCCTCGCTGCGTTCGCCGTCCTCGCCCTCGCCGCCTTGACGCTGCCGATCGCGCTGGCGGCGCGGCGCGCGCTGTGGGCGGAGGCGCATCGCACCCTGATCGAGGAGGACGTGGCGCTCGAGCGCGGGCAAGAGCGCACCGATGCGCTCACGGGGGTGGCGAACCGGCGTGGTTTCGAGGAGGCGCTCGCGGCCTGCCACGCCGATCTCGCCGAGCGACGCCAGCCGTTCGTGCTTGCGTCCGTAGACATCGATCGCTTCCGCCGGTTGAACGACACCCGCGGGAAGGCCACCGGCGACCAGGCGCTCAAGCGTGTCGCGAGGACGCTCGCGACCACGATCCGGCGCTCGGACCTCATCGCGCGACTGGGCGGGGACGAGTTCGCGGTGCTGATGCCCAACGCCGACGGCCGCGCGATGCGCCGTCCGTTCAACGCCATGTTCACCGCGCTCACGGTGGCGATGGCGGGCGAGGGCTGGCCGGTCAGCTTTAGCATCGGCGTGGTCGCGTTCGAGACGCCGTCGGCCGCGCCGCAGGAGGCGAGCCTGCTCGCCGACAAGCTCATGGCCACGGTGAAGGCGTCGGGGCGCAACGGTGTGCGCTTCGCGGTGTACCGCGGCGGGAAGCTGTATCCCGATCCGGGGCTCGGCAGCGCGGACGAAGATATCGCCGTCTAGAAAATGGGGTACGTCCCCATTACAGGGTACGTCCCCATTACGGCGTGTACACGCCCGGGAAGACCCACAACAGTGCCGCGGTCATGACGAGGTAGCGGGCGAACTTGCCGATCGCCATGTACAGCACGCAGGGCCAGAACGCGAGCCGCAGCCAGCCCGCGACTGCGCACAGCGGGTCGCCGACGAGCGGCAGCCACGCCATGACGCACGCCTTCGGGCCGAAGCGCTCGAGCCAGCGCAGCGCGCGCGGGTGGGCGACGCGGGGGTTGTGGGTCATGGTCTCGTACGCGCGCTCGGCGCCGTACCCCATCCCGTAGGTGATCATGCCGCCGATAGTGTTGCCGGCGGTCGCGACCAGAATCGCCGGCCAGAACAGGTCGGCGTTGAGCTTGACGAGGCCGAACACCGCGGGCTCCGAGCCCATGGGCAGGAGTGTCGCCGAGACGAGCGAGATCACGAACACCGTGGACAGGCCGTACTGGGGCAGCGCCAGCGCGGCGAGCAGGGGCGCGATCCAGTGGTCCATCAAATGGGGTCAGACTCTATTACGGTGTCCTATGACGAATGGATAGAGTCTGACCCCATACTCGCCTGTTAGCCCAGCGCCAGCGGCAACACGCGCAGTCGCTTGCCCGTCGCCTGCGCGATGGCGTTCGCCACCGCCGGCGCGATCACCGGCACGCCCGGCTCGCCCACCCCCGTAGGCTTCGCGGTCGACGGCACGATGTGCACCTCGACCGCCGGCATCTCGTTGATGCGCAGGAGCGGGTAGTCGTGGAAGTTGGACTGCTCTACCACGCCGTCTTTCAGCGTGATCCTGCTGTGCAGCGCGGCCGCCAAGCCGAAGCCGATGCCGCCTTCCATCTGCGCGCGCACGATATCCGGGTTGACCGCGACGCCGCAGTCGACCGCGCACACGACGCGGTCGACCTTGAGCTTCCCATCCTTGTCGACGGTCACTTCCACGACCTGCGCGACCACGGTGTTGAACGACTCGTGCACCGCGATGCCGCGCCCGCGCTTGGACCCCGCGGCGCCAGCCGGGAGCGGCTTGTCCCAACCCGCCTTCTCGGCGGCGAGGTTGAGTGTGGCGAGATGGCGCGGGTGTTTGCTTAGGAGCGCTTGCCGGAACGCGACCGGGTCCTTGCCGGCGGCGGCCGCGAGCTCGTCGATCATGGTCTCGGTCGAGTACGCGGTGTGCGTGGAGCCCACGCTGCGCCACCACAGCACGGGCACGCCGGCCTTCGGCGAATGCAGCTCGACGGCGAGATGGGGGATCGCGTACGGCAGCGTCGAGGCGCCCTCCACGCTCGTCAGATCGATGCCATCCTTGATCATCATCGACTCGAACGCGGTGCCGGCGAGGATCGACTGGCCGACGATGCGATGCTCCCAGCCCGTCACGTTACCGTTGGCGTCGAGCCCGGCCTTAAGCGCGTGCACGTACAGCGGGCGATAGAAGCCCGCCTTCATGTCGTCCTCGCGCGTCCACACGAGCTTCACCGGGATGCCGGGCTTGCCGCTCTTGACGAGCTGCACCGCGATCTCGACCGCTTCGAGCACGTAGTCGGACAGCGAGCTCGCGCGGCGGCCGAAGCTGCCACCCGCGAACAGCATGTTGAGCTTGATCTGCGCAGGCGCAAGCCCGGTCGCCTTGGCGATCGCCATCTGGTCGCCGGTCTGAAACTGCTCGCCGTTCCACACCTCGCAACCTTCCGGCGACAGCTTGACCACGCAGTTCATGGGCTCGAGCGCGGCGTGCGCGAGGTACGGGAACTCGTACACGGCCTCGACCTTCTTCGCGGCGGCAGCCAGCGCCTTGTCGGCGTCGCCGTCCTTTCGCGCGGGCTTGCCTGCCGTCGTCGCGAGCTGCCTGTACTCGGCGACGAGCGCGTCGGACGAGCCCTTGTAGCCGGTTGCATCGTCCCATTCGACCTTGAGCGCGTCGCGGCCCTTCTTCGCCGCCCAGAACGTGGTGGCGATCACCGCGACACCCGTGGGGATCTCGACCACGTAGCGCACGCCGGGAATGCCGGACACGGCGGACGAATCGACCTTCGCCACTTTCTGCCCGAAGCGCGGCGCATGCGCCACGACTGCGGTCAGCATGTCCGGCAGCTTCACGTCCTGGGTGAAGCGCGCGGTCCCGTTGGATTTCGCGCGCGAGTCGGTGCGCGGAACGTGCTTGCCGATGAAGACGAAGTCCTTCGCGT
>JADLEZ010000557.1 GCA_020845855.1 Burkholderiales bacterium | reverse complement strand
TGGTCACGCGGGGATTCGTGCGTGACCGCGTGGTTCGCCAGTACGCAACCGAGACCATCCGCGAGTACGGCGTGAAAGCCGGCGGACCCGATGCCGCGGCGCGCAGTCTGTCCGGCGGCAACCTGCAGAAGTACATCGTCGGCCGCGAGATCCGCCAGCGGCCGAAGGTGATGATCGCGGCCCAGCCGACGTGGGGCGTGGACGTCGGCGCCGCGGCGCAGATCCGGCAGGCGCTGCTCGACCTGCGCGACGTAGGCGTGGCGGTGCTCGTGGTGTCGGAGGAACTGGACGAGCTCTTCGAGATCTGCGACCGCCTCGCGGTGATCGCGCAGGGTCGGCTGTCGGAACCCAAGCCGGTGCGCGAGACCGACGCGGAGGAGATCGGCCTGCTCATGTCCGGATCGTTCATCCAGGCAGGCGTGGCGTCGGCCCGGGCCTATTCACCCGCGGGCATGATCTAGCAGCATGATGCAGAACGTGATCGCGGGCGACGGTGTGGGCACCACGCGCGTTGTTTCGTGCTGTTTCCGGCGGTCGCCCGACGGGCCGCCCCTACTAGGGCGAGCGCCTGGAATGAACATCGATGCAAAAGGTGCAACGCAGCCTCCTCGTCCTCCGGGGACTGCTCGGACGCCTTTTGCATCGAGCTGCTAATGCACATCCGCTTCGAAGCGCGCCCCGAGCCGTCGCGGCTCGCCGGGTGGCTCTCCCCTGTCGTCGCCACCGTCGCCGTCCTCGCCATCGGCTTCGTCCTCTTCTCGGCAATGGGCCGCAACCCGTGGCTCGCGCTGTACACCTTCTTCATCGAGCCGGTCGACACCCTGTACGACGTCGGCGAGCTCCTGCTCAAGGCGAGCCCGATCATGCTGTGCGCGGTCGGCCTCGCGGTCGGCTACCGCGCCAACGTGTGGAACATCGGCGCGGAGGGGCAGCTCGTCATGGGCGCGATCTTCGGCGGCGGCGTGGCGCTCGCCTTCTTTCAGACCGAGTCGCGCCTCGTGCTGCCGCTGATGCTGGTCGCCGGCATGGCGGGCGGCATGCTGTGGGCAGCGATCCCCGCTGTGCTGCGCACGCGCTGCAACGCCAACGAGATCCTCACCTCCCTGATGCTGGTGTACGTCGCCTCGCTGGTGCTGTCGCTGCTGGTCCACGGCGCGTGGCGCGATCCCGAAGGGTTCAACTTCCCGCAGTCGCGTATGTTCGCCGAGTGGGCACTGCTGCCGAACCTCCTGCCCGAGACACGCTTGCACGCCGGCTTCCTGATCGCGTTGGCGGCGGTCGCCGCCGCGATCGTGTTCATGCGCAAGAGCCTGCCCGGCTACCAGATGCGGGTGGCGGGCCTCGCCCCCGCGGCGGCCAACTACGCGGGCATTTCCGCCAAGCGCACGGTGTGGATGGGCATGCTCATCGGCGGCGGGTGCGCGGGCCTCGCGGGCGTGAGCGAAGTGGCCGGGCCGGTGGGCCAGCTCCTGCCGGTGATCTCGCCCGGCTACGGCTTCGCCGCGATCATCGTCGCATTCGTCGGGCGGCTGCACCCGGTCGGGATCTTCTTCGCGAGTCTCCTCATGTCGCTCTTGTATCTGGGCGGGGAGGCCGCGCAGATGAAGCTCGCGCTGCCGTCGTCGGTGACCGGGCTGGTCCAGGGCACACTGCTTCTGTTCCTGCTCGCCGCCGACGTGTTCATCCACTACCGCCTGCGCTTCGTCCCCTCTCCCCAGCCCTCTCCCCGCGTGCGGGGAGAGGGTGCAAGACAGGGCGGGTGAGGGGCAACACGAAAATGGAAACCGCCGCGAACCTCGTCCTGCTCACGCTCGCCGCCGGCACGCCGCTCGTGTACGCAGCGCTGGGCGAGCTCGTCACGGAGAAGGCGGGTGTCCTCAATCTCGGCGTGGAAGGCATGATGCTCGTCGGCGCGGTGGTCGCCTTCATCGTCGCCGCCACGACGAAGTCGCCGTGGCTCGGCGTGCTCGCGGGCATGGTCGCCGGATCCGCGCTCGCGCTGGTGTTCGCGGTCGTGACGCTCACGCTGCAGGCGAACCAGGTGGCCTCGGGCCTCGCGCTGTCGCTGTTCGGCGTCGGGCTGTCGGCCTTCATCGGGCTGCCGTATGTGAGCGTGGTGATCGAGCCGATCGCGCCGGTGCGCATTCCGGGCCTGTCCGACATCGCCTTCCTCGGCCCGCTCCTGTTCGCGCACAACCCGCTCGTGTACCTGGCGATCGTGCTGTTCGCGGCGATCCAGTGGTGCCTGTTCCGCACCCGCGCGGGACTCGTGCTGCGCGCGGTGGGCGAGTCGCCGCAATCGGCGCACGCGATCGGCTACCCCGTCGTGCGCATCCGCTACCTCGCCGTGCTCTTCGGCGGCGCCTGCGCGGGCGTGGGCGGCGCGTACCTGTCGCTCGTCTACAACCCGTCGTGGGCCGAGGGCATGACCGCGGGGCGCGGCTGGATCGCGCTCGCGCTGGTCGTATTCGCGACTTGGAGGCCGTGGCGCGTGCTTGCCGGGGCGTACCTGTTCGGCGGCGTGACGCTCGCCCAGTTTCAGGCGCAGGCGCACGGCGTCGAGATTCCCGCGCAGTACTTGTCGATGCTGCCGTACGTCGCGACCATCGTGGTGCTGGCGATCATTTCGCGCGACCTCGGTACGATCAAGCTCAACGCGCCGGCCTCGCTCGGACGGCCGTTCCACCCGGAGACCTAAGGCGTAAAATGCGCCCTTTGCCCAGGAGGCCCCGATGACCCGCTTCCCCCGCAGACTGACGCTCGCGGCCATGACCGCCTGTGCGGTCGCCCTCGCCCTTCCCGCCGCCGCGCAAGCGCCGCTCAAGATCGGCTTCGTCTACGTGAGCCCGATCGGCGACGCCGGGTGGACGTTCCAGCACGACACCGGCCGCAAGGAAATGGAGAAGGCGCTCAGCGGCAAAGTGACCACCAAGTACATCGAGAGCGTGCCCGAGGGCGCCGACGCCGAGCGCGTGATCCGCGAGCTCGCGCAAAGCGGCCACACCCTGATCTTCACGACCTCGTTCGGGTACATGAACCCGACGATCAAGGTCGCGCAGGCGTTTCCCAAGCACATGTTCGAGCACGCGACGGGCTACAAGACGTCGAAGAACGTCGGCATCTACAACGCCCGCTTCTACGAGGGCCGCTACCTCGCCGGCATCGTCGCCGGGAAGATGTCGAAGACGGGCACCGCGGGTTACGTCGCCGCGTTCCCGATCCCGGAAGTCGTGATGGGCATCAACGCCTTCACGCGCGGCATGCGCAGTGTGAATCCCAAGGCGGAAGTGAAGGTGGTCTGGGTGAACTCGTGGTTCGACCCCGGCAAGGAGAGCGAGGCCACCAACACCCTCATCTCGCAGAACGCCGACGTGGTGACCCACCACACCGACTCGACCGCAACCGTGCAGGCGGCGGAAGCGAAGAAGGTTTACGCGATCGCCTACCACTCCGACATGTCGAAGTACGGCCCGAATGCGCAGCTCACCGCGGTGACGCATCACTGGGGCGACTACTACACCAAGGTCGCCAAGTCCGCCGTCGAGGGCAAGTGGACGTCGGACAACGTCTGGGGCGGCATCAAGGAGGGAATGATCAAGATGGCGCCGTTCAACAAAGTGGTGCCGCAGGACGTGCAGGACCAGGTGAAGAAGGCGGAAGGCGACATCGCCGCGGGCAAGCTGCATCCGTTCACGGGGCCGATGAAGGACAACGCCGGCAAGGAGCGGCTGGCGGCGGGCAAGACGGTCAGCGATGCCGATCTGTCGAAGATGGACTACTACGTGGAAGGCGTGGTGGGGAAGCTGCCGACGTCGAAATAGTGATGTACTTGAGTCACCGCGACGTACTAACTGCGTTGCACGCGGCGCCTGCCGGCGCCGGTGAACTCCGTTAGTACGCGCTGCTAGAGGAAGAACCAAGCGTCATGCCGGCAGCGAAATCCACTCCGGCGGCGCGACGGCGCGCAAGCTCGACGGCCGCCGCTGAACGCCGCGCGATCGCCGAGCGGGTGGAGGCGAAGAACCTCGCGGAGGCCGCAGCACTCGCCGACATCGAGGCGCGCGGCGCGCCGCCGCCGCGCACGCCGCGCAAGCTGAAAGAGGTCCCGCGGGGCGGTGACGGCGCGGACGTCGAGAACGAGCTCGCTGCCGATTGGCGCGACGGCGGATACCCGTACACGTACCTCATGACCCGCAAGAGCTACGAGAAGCAGAAGTACAGCCTGCAGGTCGAGCTTTTGAAGCTGCAGGCGTGGGTCAAGGACACCGGGCAGAAGATCGTGGTGCTGTTCGAGGGCCGCGACGCCGCCGGCAAGGGCGGCACCATCAAGCGCTTCATGGAGCATTTGAACCCGCGCGGCGCGCGCGTGGTCGCGCTCGACAAACCGACCGAGGACGAGCGCGGCCAGTGGTACTTCCAGCGCTACGTGCGCCACCTGCCGACCGGTGGCGAGATCGTGCTGTTCGACCGCTCCTGGTACAACCGCGCGGGCGTGGAGCGGGTGATGGGCTTCTGCACCGAGCGGGAGTACCTCGAGTTCATGCGCCAGGCCCCGGTGTTCGAGCAGAACCTCGTGCACAGCGGCATCCACCTCGTCAAGTACTGGTTCTCGGTGAGCCAGGACGAGCAGCGGCGCCGCTTCGAGGAGCGGATGTCGCACCCGCTCAAGCAATGGAAGCTCTCACCCATCGACAAGGCGTCGCTCGACAAGTGGGACGTCTACACCAAGGCCAAGGAAGCGATGTTCTTCCACACCGACACCGCCGACGCGCCATGGACGGTGATCAAGTCCAACGACAAGAAGCGCGCGCGGCTCAACGCGCTGCGCTACCTGCTGCACTCGTTCCCGTACACCGCCAAGGACACGGAGCGCATCGGCAAGGTCGATCCGCTGCTGGTCGGCCGCGCGCACATCGTGTACGAGCGCGGGGAGCACGGCGGCGTGGCCGCGCACAGCGCCTGACCGCTCGCGGCCCGGAGGCACCTCGCCGGCATTTCGAACTTCGACACCGAGACCGGGTCAAGGGGCCGCAGGTCCTGAAGGAGATCGTGTTGCAATCGGTCGCCATCCTGCATAACCCGGCCGTCGCCGCCACCCGCGAGCTCGCGCTTTCTACCACGGCGGCGGCCCGCGAGCTGGGCGTGACCGCGACGCCGGCCACGGCCACCGACGCGGTGGCGATCGAGCAGGCCATGGCGAAAGCCGCCGGCGACCTGCCGGTCCAGCGGCGGCGGCCGCGGTCTTGCTAACTCCGCGGAAGCGGGTGTGACCGGCTGATTTTGAATCCTTGACCGTCGGTCCCGGCTGGTCTAGGATTACGTATCTCTTTTGTGATACATAGCACGGATATGCCGGTCTCGCTGAGGCTCCCCGAGGACTTGAAGAAGCGCGTCGAGAAGCTCGCCGAAGCGCAGGAGGTGACACCGCACGGATTCATGCTCGCGGCCATCCGGGAGAAGCTCGCGGCAGAGGAAGCGCGGGCGGCGTTCCACGCCGAAGCGAAGCGCCGGCTCCAACGGATGAAGAGAGCCGGTACGGGCATTCCCGCCGAGGAAGTGTTCGAGTACCTGCGGCAGCGTGCCGAGGGCGGTCGCGCCAAGCGACCGAAACCGCGCAAGATCGTGTGATCGTCTTCGACGTCGAGGCCCTCGACGACCTCGAGCGGATCTTCGAGTTCAACTTCGAGCGCAATCCAGCGGCAGCGGTCGCGGACATCGATCGGATCCAAAGCGCCGTGCTCATCCTGGATGCGCATCCGGAGATCGGGCGCCGCGCCGGTCGCGGCGCTTCCCTGCGCGAGCTCGTGATATCGCACGGCAAGACTGGCTACATCGCTCTCTACGAGTACTCGGCCGTCGAGCGCCTCATCCGCATCGTCGCAGTCCGACACCAGCGCGAGGCCGGCTACCGGGGTGACCGCTAACTACCCGCCGAGCTTGCGCAGGAGCGACAGCACCCGCTCGAACGCCTTCCCGTACGGCGGGTAGAGCAGGCGCGTCGCGGCGACCCGCGGCTGCGCGAACACCGGCTTGCGGTGCGAGAAGGTGAGGAACGACTGCTCGCCGTGGTAGCTGCCGATCCCCGAGGCGCCCACGCCGCCGAACGGCAAGTTCTTGTGCGCGAAGTGCCACAGCGTGTCGTTCACCGTCACCCCGCCCGCCTGGGTCTGCGCGAGCACCTTCTCGCGCTGCGCGGCATCGCGCCCGAAGTAGTAGAACGCGAGCGGATGCGGCCGCGACCGGATCTTCGCGACGGCTTCGCCGAGCGTGCGGTAGGTCTCGATCGGCAGGACCGGGCCGAAGATCTCCTCGCGCATCGCGGCCATGGCGTCGGTGGCTCCCACGACGAGCGTGGGCAGCATCTTGCGCGAGCCGGCCGCGGGCCTTTCGTTGGCGGGATTGAGCTCGACGATCCGCGCCCCCTGCGTGCGCGCGTCCTCGACCAATGCGCGCAGGCGCGCATGATGGCGTTCGTTGACGATCGCCGTGTAGTCGGGATTGCCGGCGTACGAGGGGTACATCGCGTCGGCTGCGCCCGAAACTGCGCGGACGAAGGCGTCGAGCTCCCCTTCCGGCACCAGCGCGTAGTCGGGCGCGATGCAGGTCTGTCCGGCATTGAGGAGCTTGCCCGCCATGAGGCGCGGCGCCGCCGCCTCGAGGTCCGCGTCGGGCGCGAGGAGCGCGGGCGACTTGCCGCCGAGCTCGAGCGTGACCGGCGTGAGGTTCTCCGCGGCGGCGCGCGCGACCGCGCGCCCGACCGCGGTGGACCCGGTGAAGAACAGATGATCGAAGGGCAGGCTCGCGAACGCCTTGCCGACCTCCGCGTCGCCCAGCACGATGGCGAACTCGTCCTCGGCGAACGCGGCCTTGACGAGGCTCTGCAGCAGCGCCGACGTCGCGGGTGTCAGTTCGGAAGGCTTGAGCAGCACGCGGTTGCCAGCGGCGAGCGCGCCCACCACCGGCGCGAGCGCCAACTGCACGGGATAGTTCCACGGGCTGATGACGCCGGCCACGCCGAGCGGCTGACGCTCGATCTTCGCCCGCGCGGGCTTCAGGTGCAGGGGCGTGGGAACCCGCTCCGGCCGCATCCAGCGAGCGAGCTTGCGCCGCGCGTGGGCGATCTCGGCGGCGACGATGAATAGCTCCGCAAGCCTCGTCTCGTGCGCCGAGCGGCCGCCGAAGTCGCGGTCGACGGCCGCGATGAAGCGCGTGCCGTTGGCGTCGACGACGGCAGCGAGGCGCGCAAGCCGGTCGAGGCGCTGCGCGAGCGAGGGATACGGCTCCCGCGCGAACGCCGCGCGCTGCAGCGCGAGCAGGCGGTCGAGTTCCGATTGCGGAGCGGCGTCGTTCATGCGGTCGGCATTATCGCATCGCAATTCCACGTTGGAAGGCAACCACGTTCGACTCCGAACTTTGGCGCGCGCCGTTACACCTGAGTAAACTTCCGAGCCTATGGATCTACCGAGGGGACCGCTGTCCGGCATTCGCGTGCTCGAACTCGAGGCCATCGGCCCAGTGCCGTTCTGCGGCATGCTGCTCGCCGACATGGGTGCGGACGTGCTGCTGGTCGACCGCACGCAGGACGCGGGCCTGGGCTTCGGCGGCGAGCGTGCGCACGACGTCATGCTGCGCGGCCGGCGCTCGGTCACGCTCGATCTTAAGTCCGCCGCGGCAACCGAAGCCGCACTCACGCTCGCGCAGCAAGCGGACGCGCTCATCGAAGGCTTTCGCCCGGGCGTGCTGGAGCGGCTGGGCCTCGCACCCGACGTCCTGCTCGCGCGCAACCCGCGTCTTGTGATCGGACGCATGACCGGCTGGGGCCAGGACGGGCCCTTGAGCGGCCGCGCGGGCCACGACATCGACTACATCGCGCTCTCGGGGGCGCTCGCGGCCATCGGGCGCGCGGGCGAGGCGCCGGTGCCGCCGCTGAACCTCGTCGGCGACTTCGGCGGCGGCGGCATGCTGCTCGCGTTCGGTGTCGCCTGCGCACTTCTCGAAGCGCGGCAGTCCGGCCGCGGCCAGGTCATCGACGCCGCGATGGTGGAAGGCTCGGCCCTGCTGACGACGATGGTCTGGGGCATGCGCGCGGCGGGGCAGTGGCGCGACGAGCGCGGCGCCAACGTGCTCGACGGGGCCGCCCCCTGGTACGACACCTACTCCACGAGCGACGGCAAGCACTTCGCGGTCGGCGCGATCGAGCCCAGGTTCTACGCCGAGTTGCTGCAGCGCCTCGGCCTCGCCGGCGAAGCGCTTCCCGCGCAGCACGACCGCGCCGGGTGGCCGCAACTGCGCGCGCGATTCGCTGCCGAGTTCGCCAAGAGGACGCGCGACGAGTGGCAGGCGATCTTCGCCGGCTCCGATGCTTGCGCGGCGCCGGTACTCGGCTTCGGCGAAGCGATGGACCATCCGCATGCGCGCGCTCGCGGCTCGCACGTGAGCGTCGGCGGCATCGTGCAGCCGGCGCCGGCGCCGCGCTTTTCACGCACCCCGGGGGCGGTGCGCAACCCGCCGCCGGAACGAGGTGCAAACGGACGTGCGGCACTCGCAGACTGGGGGTTCGACGACGAAGCGATTGAACGGCTGCGCGGTTTGGGAATGGGCTTCGGCAACTAAAACCGCCCTCACCCCGACCCTCTCCCGCAAGCGGGAGAGGGAGTGGATGCCGCGCAGCTGCGCGTTGCTCCCTCGCCCCTCGCCCCTCGCCCCTCGCCCCTCGCCCCTCGCCCCTCGCCCTACGCCTTCACCACCGTCACGTTGCACTTCGCGTGCGCCACCACCTGGCGCGCGATCGAGCCCAGCAACAGGCGCTCGAACAGCGACCGCCCGCGGTTGCCCACCACGATGTGATCGATGCCGTGCTGCTCGGCGTAGCGCAGGAGCTGCTCGGCGGGATGGCCGACCGCAACCTCCGAGCGCGCATCGACTTTGGTGTCCCTGATGCGCTCGCCGATGCCCGCCAGCACCGATTCGTAATGCTTCAATTCGCGCTCGATCACCGGCTCGACCTCGATCTCGGTGCCCAGGTCGGGCGGGCGCGCGACCGCGAGCACGTGCAACTGCGCGCCGTAGCGCTGCGCGGCCTCCAGCGCGAATCCGAGCGCGCGCTCCGCGGAGGCCGAGCCGTCGTATCCCAACAGGAGCTTGGTAACCATGGACCAACCTCGCGATCCGTGCCGAGGCGCCTATCCTGTCAGGCTCGCATCCGCGCGGCAAGCCCCCTGTGCCGGTGCCGAGGGAACTCGTGTAGGACGAACTCCTACGCGGCAGCGAGGATTACGAAACTGTTGCGGCCCACTGCGCGCAGGGTACGATAGCCTGCTTCGAACCGGCGCCGTCCCGGGCGCGTCCGCATGCGCCTCACCCTTCGCTTCCTCGTGCCGTTGCTGATCGCGCTGGCGCTTTTCGCCTACGCCGCGGTGCCGCTCGTCGATACGCTGACCACGCGCTGGTTCGTGCGCGACCTCGAGACCCGCTCCACGCTCATCGCCAACACGGCGCAGGAGCCGCTCGAGGAGATGATCCGGGCGGGGTCGCGGCCGCGAATCCGCGCGTACTTCCAGCGCCTACTGCAGGACGAACGGCTGTACGCGGTGGGCCTGTGCCTGTCGCCCGCCGAAGCGCCGGTGGCAACACCGCTCTTCCCCGGCGAGATCCGTTGCTCGAGTCTCGCGCCCTATCTCGCCCCGGGCGAGCACCTGCTGCGCACCGGCAAGGGTGTGGTGCACGTCGCGGTGCGCCGGGTCGACGGCGAGATGCCGCGCAGCGCGGAGCTCGTGCTGGTGCACGACATGAGCTTCATCGAGCGGCGCAGCGAGGAAACGCGGCGCTACCTGTTCTATTTCTTCGCGGCGCTCGCGGTCAGCGTGGCGCTGATCACGGTGGTGATCGCGCAGCTCTCCTGGCGCGGCTGGGTCGCCGGCCTGCGCGCGCTGTTGCGCGGCGAAGGCATCCTGCGCCCCTCGGCAAACACCGCGCCGGAGTTGAAGCCCATCGCGCGCGACGTGCAGGCGCTCCTGCGCGAGCTCGAGCACCAGTTCCGGCCTACCGACGAGACGCAGCAGCGCTGGACGCACGACACGCTGCGCGCGGTGCTGCGCGGCGAGATGCGCGGCAACGACGTCATCATCGTGAGCAACCGCGAGCCGTACATTCACGTGAACACGCCGCAGGGCATCCGCGTGCAGCATCCGGCCAGCGGGCTCGTGACCGCCCTCGAGCCCGTGATGCGCGCATGCTCGGGAACGTGGATCGCGCACGGCAGCGGCAGCGCGGACCGCGAGACCGTCGACAAGCACGACCGCGTCGCGGTGCCGCCGGAAGCGCCGTCCTACCGCATCCGCCGGCTGTGGCTTTCCGACGCCGAGATCGCGGGCTACTACGAGGGGTTCGCCAACGAGGGCCTGTGGCCGCTATGCCACATCGCGCACGTGCGGCCGACGTTCCGCGCGGCCGACTGGGAGCAGTACCGCGCGGTCAACGCGAAGTTCGCCGACGCCGTGGTCAAGGAAGCCGCGAGCGACGACCCGGTGGTGCTGGTGCAGGACTACCACTTCGCGCTCCTGCCGCGCATGATCCGCGACCGCCTGCCCAACGCCACGATCATCACCTTCTGGCACATCCCCTGGCCGAACCCCGAGGCGTTCGCGATATGCCCGTGGCGCGTGGAGCTTCTCGACGGGCTCCTCGGCAGCGATATCCTCGGCTTCCACACCCAGTTCCACGTCAACAACTTCCTGGAGTCCGTCGACCGCTTCGTCGAGGCGCGCATCGACCGCGAGACGTTCACGGTGGTGTGCCGCGGCGGCAAGACCGCGGTGCACCGCTACCCGATCTCCATCGACTGGCCGCCCGCGCCGCTCGCGCGCGCGGTGCCCATCGACGAAGCGCGCGAGCGCATCCGGGTGCGCTTCAACCTGCCGCGCAGCCACAAGATCGGGCTCGGCGTGGACCGCCTCGACTACACCAAGGGCATCATCGAGCGCTGCAACGCGGTCGCGCGCCTGCTCGAGCAGGAGCCGGAGTGGGTCGGGCGCATGAGCTTCATCCAGATCGCGGCGCCCTCGCGCGGGACCATCGCCAACTACCAGGACTACGCCGAGCGCGTGCACAAGCGCGTGGCCGAGATCAACGGCCGCTACCCCAACGCCGCGCATCCGCCGATCATCCTCCTGCACGAGCACCACGAGCCGGATGCGGTATACGAGTACATGCGGGGTGCGGACATCTGCATCGTCAGCAGCCTGCACGACGGTATGAACCTCGTGGCCAAGGAATTCATCGCCGCGCACGAGGACGACCGGGGCGTGCTCATTCTGTCGCAGTTCGCCGGCGCCTCGCGCGAGCTGCCCGAGGCGCTCATCGTCAATCCCTACGACGCGGAGCAGTGCGCGGCGGCGCTGGGCATCGCACTCGCGATGTCGCCCGAGGAGCAGCGCGACCGCATGCGCCTCATGCGCAACATCATCCGCGAGTTCAACGTCTATCGCTGGGCCGGCCGCATGCTGCTCGACGCGGCATCGATGCGCCAGCGCAAGCGCTTCCGCGACCAGGTGGAAGCGCAACCGACTACGGTCTAGCGTCGCGCAGCGACCGCGGACACGTAATTTGAGGCCCAACGATGGAAGAAGAGCCCACCCCGAGGCCTGCCCGCTTCGTCCGCCCGCCGCCGCCGCCGCTCGCGCGCGACTGCGCACTGTTCCTCGATATCGACGGCACGCTCGCCGAGCTCGCGAACGTGCCGGACGCGGTGCGCATCGACGACGAGCTCGCGGTGGCGTTGCCCAAGCTCTCGCGGGAGTTAGGCGGCGCGCTGGCGCTCGTCACTGGACGCTCGATCACCAGCGCCGACCGGCTCTTCCCCAACGTCAAGCTGCCGATGGCCGGCCAGCACGGCGCCGAGCGGCGCGACGCCAAGGGCACGATCTACCTGCACGCGCCGCGCAAGGACACCTACGCGCGCCTGGGCAAGCTGCTGAAGGGCCTCGCCAAGCGCCATCCGCGATTGCTGCTGGAGGATAAGGGGGCCGCAATCGCGCTGCACTATCGCGCGCTGCCCGAGCTAGCGGGAGAGTTGCAGGAAACGCTCGAGGCGGAGCTGCGCGCGGCGGAAGGCTACACGCTGCAGCCCGGCAAGATGCTGCTCGAAGTACGCCCCGAAGGCCGCACCAAGGGCACCGCGATCGACGACTTCATGGCGGAGGCGCCGTTCGCCGGGCGCCTGCCCGTGTTCCTGGGCGACGATCTCACCGACGAGCACGGCTTCGCGACCGTCGAGCGCCTGGGTGGCTGGACCGTCAAAGTGGGTCCGGGACGCACCGAGGCGCGCTTTCGCCTTGCCGACGTCGCCGCGGTCGGCCGTTGGCTGCTGGCGCCGGTGCAGGCGGCGCCGTTTCCCGCCCTCGAAAACAGCAGCGCGTCCTAACGGTCTCAACCCGCCTCGGCGGCGCGCGCCTGCGCGATCGCCGACAACAGCGTCGCCGGATCCTGCGCGCCGGACACCGCCGTCTTGCCCCCGAAGATGAAGAACGGTACGCCCGAGATGCCCATCTCGCGCGCGCGGCGGTCGGATTCGGCCACCGCGCCGGCGAGCTCGTCCGATTCGATGAAGCGGCGCGCGTCGTCCGGATCGAAGCCGGCGGTCGCGGCGATGGTCGCAAGCTCGCTGCGGTCGCCGAGGTAACGCCCTTCCACGAAGTACGCGCGAAACAAGGCCTCCACCAGCGCGTCGGCCTCGCCTTCGGGCCGCGCCTGCCCCCACGCGATCAGTCGGTGCGCGTCCAGCGTGTTGGGCTGGCGCAGGATGGCATCGATCGCGAAGGGGATGTCGACGGTCTGCCCGGCGGCCGTCACCCGCGCGTAGACCTCCCGCGCGCGCGCCGGCCCGCCGAACTTGGCTTCGATGTAGTGCTTGCGGTCGATGCCCTCCGGCGGCAGATCGGGGTTGAGCTGGAACGGGTGCCAGCGCACTTGCGTGACGAGGGCGGGATCGGATTCGCGCAGCCGCGCGAGCGCCGCTTCCAGCCGGCGCTTGCCGATGTAGCACCAGGGGCACACGACGTCGGACACGACGTCGACGGTGAAGGCTCCGAGCATCGAAAATTGGGGTCAGAGTCGAATCTCGAATTGTAAATGGGGTCAGAGTCGAATCTCGAATTGTAAATGGGGTCAGAGTCGATTTTCTGCTACATCGGGGTATCGGGTTCGTTGTGCTGTCTCGCCCGCAAGACGAAAATCGAATCTGACCCTCACGAAAATCGAATCTGACCCTATGGCCCCCTCGCTGCGCTGGGACGTCTTCTGCCGCATCGTCGACAACTTCGGCGATGCCGGCGTGTGCTGGCGGCTCGCGCGCCAGCTCGCGCACGAGCACGGCCTCGCGGTCACGCTGTGGATCGACGACGTCGCAAGCCTTGCGCGGTTCGTGCCGGAGCTCGCCCGCGACGGTGCGGACCAAGCGGCGGCGGGCATTCGCGTGCGCCGCCTCGATGCGGCGTTCACCGTCGACGCGCCGCTTCCCGACGTCGTGATCGAGGCGTTCGGCTGCGGCCTGCCGGATCCTTTCGCCGACGCCATGGCACGCGCCGCGCGGCCGCCGGTGTGGATCGTGCTCGAGTACCTGTCCGCCGAGCCGTGGATCGACGCGTCGCACGGACTGCCGTCGCGCCATCCGCGACTGCCCCTCACGCGCTGGTTCTGGTTTCCCGGGTTCACGCCGAAGACGGGCGGCGTGCTGCGCGAGCAGGGCCTGTTCGCGGCGCGCGACACGTTTCGCGAGGACCGCGGCGCCCGGGCGCGGCAGTGGCGCGCGCTCGGGCTCGCGAATATCCCGAGCGGGCTGCGGATTTCCCTTTTTTGCTACGCCAATCCGGCGTTACCCGCCTTGTTCGACGTATGGGCGGAAGGCGAAGAGCCCGTCACCTGCGTGTTGCCGGAAGGTGTTGCGCGCTCCGAACTCGACCGCTGGACCGGCGGCGCGGTTCCGCATCCGGGACAGCCGCTGACGCGCGGTCGGCTCGTGCTCGCGGTGGCGCCGTTCGTCGACCAGGACGCGTTCGACCGCAGGCTCTGGGACTGCGACTTGAACTTCGTGCGCGGCGAGGATTCTTTCGTGCGCGCGCAATGGGCCGGGCAGCCATTCGTGTGGCATCCCTACCCGCAGGACGAAGACGCGCACCTGACCAAGATGGACGCGTTCCTGACCCGTCTCGAGAGTGGAATGCCGGAGGCCGTGCGCGACGCGCAGCGCGCGTTCTGGTATGCGTGGAACGCAGACGACCCCGCGGCCGCCGCCGACGCCTGGCCCGCCTACCGCACGACGATGCCGGACGCGGGCGCCTTCGTGCGGGGCTGGGCGCGCGACCTCGCCCGCCAATCCGATCTAGCGGGGGGGCTGGTCAAATTCTGCGAAAACCGCTTATAATAATAGGTTTCCCGAATCAGTCATCTTCCTACCCGGCCCTTCGCGCCAAGGACCGCCAAACGCTACTGGAACCGTCATGAAACTCGCTCAGGAAGTGCGCGCCGGCAACGTGATCATGGTCGGCAAGGACCCGATGGTCGTGCAGAAGGCCGAATTCAGCAAATCCGGCCGCAACGCGTCCGTGGTCAAGATGAAGCTCAAGAACCTGCTCTCCGGCAGCCCGACCGAAACCATCTACCGGGCGGACGAGAAATTCGACACCATCCAGCTCGACAAGAAGGAAGTGACGTACTCGTACTTCTCGGATCCGATGTACGTGTTCATGGACACCGAGTTCAACCAGTACGACGTCGAGAAAGAAAACCTGGGCGACGCGCTCAATTACATCGAGGAAGGGACACCCTGCGAGCTCACCTTCTACGAAGGCCGGGCGATCTCGGTCGAGTTGCCCACCTCGGTGGACCGCGAGATCACCTACACCGAGCCCGCGGTCAAGGGCGACACGTCGGGCAAGGTCATGAAGCCCGCCAAGCTCGCCAACGGCTTCGAGGTGCAGGTGCCGCTGTTCGTCACCACCGGCGACCGGATCGAGATCGACACGCGCACGGGCGAGTACCGCCGCCGCGTTTGACGCTTCG
>JADLEZ010000556.1 GCA_020845855.1 Burkholderiales bacterium | reverse complement strand
TCATCAACAGGCACTGCGTGCGCTGTCACGGCAGCTACGACGAGCTCGCGCCGGCGACCAAGGCGAAGCTCAAAAACCCGGAGATCAACCCCCACGGATCGCACCTCGGGCCGGAGATCGCCTGCACCGTGTGCCACCAGGGGCACCGGGAGTCGAAACCCTACTGCCTGAACTGCCACACGAACTTCGACATGCCGATCCCGGGGGGCGCCGAGAAGGCCGCCGCGCCCGCCGCCGGCAAGTAGCGGGAGACACGTCATGCAACGACGCGACGTCCTCAGGCTCGGTACCCTCGCCATGCTCGCGGGGCCAAGCGCCTTCGCCGCGGTGCGCGTCGAGCGCGCCGATGTCATCGTCATCGGCTCCGGCGGCGCCGGCATGACTGCCGCGATGACCGCCTTCGACGCCAAGGTCAAGGTCGTGGTGCTGGAGAAGATGCCGATTACGGGCGGCAACACGCAGCTCGCCGCCGGCGGCATGAACGCCGCCGAGACCGTGTTCCAGAAGAAGCGCGGGATTCCGGACACGGTGAAGATCATGTACGAGGACACGTACAAGGGCGGCAAGAACCTCGCCAAGCCCGATCTCGTCGAGATCCTTGCCCGCAACTCGTCATCGTCGATCGACTGGCTGACGGCGATCGGCGCCGATATGAGCGACGTCGGACGCATGGGCGGGGCGAGCGTGAATCGCACCCACCGTCCGACCGGCGGCGAGGCGGTCGGTCACCACATCATTCACGTGATGCGGCAGAACGCGATCAAACGCCGGATGGACGTGCGCACCAACGCCAAGGTCATCAAGATCTTCGAGACGCCGGGCGGCGCGGTATCCGGCGTGCTGGTCCAGAACAAGCTCGGACAGCTGTACACGATCGAAGCGCCCACCGTGATCCTCGCCTCGGGCGGCTTTTCGGCGAACCTCGAGCGCGTCGCGAAATACCGGCCCGAGTACGCCTCGTTCTCCAGCACGAACCAGCCGGGCGCGACCGGCGACGGGCTCGACCTCGCGGCCGAGTTCGGCGCGAAGCTGGTGGACATGGAGCAGATCCAGATCCATCCCACGCAGGCCGCCGGATCGAAGATCCTGATCACCGAGGCGGTGCGCGGGAATGGCGCGATCTGCGTGAACCGCGAGGGCAAGCGGTTCATGAACGAGCTCACCACGCGCGATGCGGCGAGCGCCGCGATCCTGAAGCAGAAGGGGCAGACCGCCTTCCTGGTGTTCGACGAGACGATCCGCCGGTCGCTCAAGCAGATCGAGGGCTACTTCCACCTCGAGCTGGTGAAGAGCGGCAAGTCGCCGGAGGAGCTCGCGAAGGCGATCGGCGTGGACGGCGGCAACCTCGCGGTCGCCATCGAGGGCTACAACAAGTTCCAGGCGGCCAAGAAGGATGACGACTTCGGCCGGCCCGACATGCCGCGCCCGGTCAAGGACCCCGACTACCATGCGATCGAGATCCGCCCCGGGATCCACTACACGATGGGCGGCGTCGCAATCGACGGACGCACTCGCGTGCTGGGTCAGGACGGCAAGCCGATCCCGGGAATGTTCGCCGCGGGCGAGGTGACCGGCGGCGTCCACGGCGCAAACCGGCTCGGCGGCAACTCGATCTCGGAGACGATCACCTTCGGCCGGATCGCCGGCCGTGGAGCGGCGCAGTTCGCCAAAACGGGCCGGCGCGTCTGAAAGCCGGCGGACGGAGCGAGCCGCTGACCCGGCGGGGTCAGCGCCCGATCGACTCCGCAACCAACCGCGCGAGCTGACTTGCGTTGTCCCGCGCTAGCGCCCGTTCGCACCTCGGTCAGGTCAAGATCATCAACGCCTTGACGCGCGAGAAATCACGATCATGCGTCACCAGTGCATCGGCGTTGACGGCGATCGCGCTTGCTACCTGAATCGCATCCGGGAGCTTGAGCTTCAGCGCGGCGCGAAAGCGCGCTGCGCTCTCCGCGAGATCGGCGGTCAGGTTGACGACCTGCCACGACTCCATCACGGCGCGGTAGCGCTTTGCCAGCGCTTCCTCGCCGGCGGCCAGCGGTCCGGTCAGGACCTCTGCGATCGTCGTAGTCGTCACCGCGAAGAGGAGGTCCCCCGCCGCCTGGAGATCGAACAGCGGCTGGAAGCGTGGCGCGAGTCGCGGGTGCGCTTCGAGGACGTAGACGATCGGGGCCGTATCGACGAGAACGAGCCCGCCGTGCGGCAGAACGGAGAGGTCTAGCGGCTCCACTCGTCACGCAGGCGGCGCAGGGCCCGGGTGCTGTCCTTGCCCCACAGCCCTTTGCCGGAGCCCGCGAGCCCGACGAGCGATCTCTGGCGCGGGGCACCGGCGGCGCGTGCGACCGGCACGATCGCGGCAACCGACCGGCCGTGACGCGTGATGATGGTGACGCGCCCTTTCTCCGCCTCCGCGAGGAGGGCGCGTAGCTGGCTGCGGGCTTCTTCAACGCCCTTGCGGTTGGATTGCGACATCCGGCTCGACTGTACAGACCGTACGGATCAGCGTCAACCGCCGGGCGCAGCGACCGCGCAGGGCCCTCACTCGCTGAAATCTTTGCCAGGACGAAAAAATTTCAGTAGAGAATTTTGCTACCCGGCAAAAATCTCGGAAGCGGGAGCGCGGCGGCGGGTCTCTACAGCCCTACCGACTCCGCCACCAGCCGCGCGAGCTCCCTGCGCAGCTTTGCCTTCACCGGCGCGTACGCGCGGCTCGCGATCACGTTCTTCAGCTCGTACGGGTCGCGCTCGAGATCGTAGAGCTCGTCGAGCAGCCCGCCGCCGCGGTTCACCCAGTGGATGAGCTTGTGGCGGTCGGTGCGCACCGCCTTGTAGCTCATGCCGACGAGCCACGGCATGGCGTTCTCGCTGAAGTATTCGCACAGGACCGACTTGCGCCAGCCGGTGCGCCTGCCAGCGAGCAGCGGCAGGAGCGACCGGCCCTGCATCGACCCCGGCGGCCGGCCGCCCGCGAGCGCGACCATCGTCGGGGCGAGATCGATGGTGAGCGCGAGATCCTTTACCTCGCTTCCCGCTTTCGCGCGCCGCGGATAGCGCAGGATGAACGGCGCGCGGATGCCTTCCTCGTACGCGAACCGGCGCTCGGGCCCGAGCCCGTGCTCGCCGAAGAAGTAGCCGTTGTCGCCGAGGAAGAGGATGCAGGTGTCGTCGAGCTGCTTTCTGCGCGCGAGGGCATCGAAGAGCATGCCGACGCCTTCGTCCACCGAGGCCATCATCGCCGCGCGCAGGCGGATCTCCTCCTGCGTGCCCGCCTGGATCGCCCGCAGCACCGCCTGCGAGCGCTCGGTCGCCTTGAGCCGGAACGCCTCTGCCCACACCGGCTTCTGCTTCACCACTTCCTCGGGCGGGAGCACGTTCGGCCGCGGCGGGAACACCGCGCCCTTGTAGAGGTCCGCGTGGCGCGCGGGGACCTTGTAGCCGCCCTGGCTCGTGAGGTCGAGCGTGCCGTCGGCGGCCTGGAAGGCGTCCGGGTGCACCGCCTTGTGCGCGAGGAAGAGCGCGAACGGCCGGTCGCGCTTCGCTTCGACGAAGCGCACCGCGCGTTCGTTGAGGAGATCGGTGATGTAGCCCGAGTGCTGGACCGCGGCCCCGTTCTCGTTGAACTCGGGGTCGAAGAGCCGGCCGTGCCCCTTGAAGCTCACCCACAGGTCGTAGCCGGGGCGGGGCGAGGCCTCGTTCCCCATGTGCCACTTGCCGATGTGCGCGGTCTCGTAGCCGAGCCGCTGCAGCTCGAGGTGGTAGTTCGGCAGCGCATGGCTCATCGCGTCGCGCGCCACGTTGTCGATGATGCCGTGGCGGCTCGCGTACTGCCCGGTGACGATCGACGCGCGGTTCGGCGAGCAGATCGGCGTGGTGTGGAACGCGCGCTCGAAGAGCGCCCCCTCCTTCGCCAGCCGGTCGATGTGCGGCGTCTTCATGTACGGGTGCCCGCCGGCGCCGAACTCGTCGAAGCGCAGGTCGTCGATCAGGATGACGAGGAAATTCGGCTTTTTCTTCATGGACTCCTCCTTGGGCTCGCCGGCCCGCTACTTCAGGTTCATCGTCAGCACGACCATGTCGGCGCGGCCGATCAGGCTCTGCGGCGGCACCGGCAGGCGCTGCAGGCGGCGCACGCTGTCGCCCACGCCCTTGTCCGCGCCGCGGTCGACCGAGGCATCCACGACCGCGCCGTGGCGATCGAGCATGATCGACACCACCTGCGGCGCGCCGCGGCCGGCCGGCAGCTTCGCCGACACCTCTTCCAGCCAGGCGCGCACCTCGGCCGAGCCGGCCTGCCCGCGCGACACGTAGACCACGCGCGGGCGCGCGGCGTAGCGCTCCAGGCTCGCGGCGACGCGGCGCTCGAGCGATGCGGCGTCCTGCGCCTCGCGGCGCACCGCGACCTGCACCGAGGACCCCAGCCGCTTCTCGTAGCCGACGCGAAAGCCGAGCGGGCGCACGTCGTCGCGGCTGGCGTAGGCCGCGGCCAGCGCCTGGTTGAGCGACGAGGCGAAGAGGCGGTGCGCGCGGTCGTACTTGCCGAACAGCGTGACGTCGTAGGCGGTGGCGAGGAGGCCGTAGTCGATGCCGGTCTCGTCCTGCACGATCGACGGCGCGCGCGCGAGCACCGCCGCGCGCAGCATCGCGAACTGCGGCTGCTGCGGCAGGTGCGAGGCGGCCTTGAACACCGTGCGATGCTTCGCCGCGCCCTCGATGAAGGCCTTCCACGATTCGGATGCGCGCAGCCCGCCGTCGGAGAGGTCGCCGCGCACGTAGTCGACGATCACGTTGCGCCCGGCGTTCCTGAGCACCAGCCGCACCGAGCGCCAGGTCGCGGCGTCGTTGCGCGGGCCGGGCGCGGGCTCGACGTCCGCGCCGTCGGCGCGCACGCGGATCGGCTCGACCGACACCACCTCGTAGCCGATGCGCGACGCGAAGCCCATCAGCTGGTCGGTGACGCCGATGTGCAGCCCGCGGTGCGCCGCGTCGCGGTTCAGGTCGTCGGTGCGGAAGAACCCGATGCGCGAATAGAGTTCCCAGCGATGCCTGAACTGCTCCAGGTAGCCGTGCAGCTTCGCCGGCTCGACGCGCGACAGGTCGGGCGGCGCGTTGGCGTACTGGAAGGCCACCATGACGTAGCGGCTGGCGCCGGGGTGCAGCAGGTTCAGCGTCGGGAAATCCGGGCCGGAGAACGGGTAGAACACCGTCTCCCCGCGCGCCGCGTCGAGCTCGAGCGAGGCCCACTGGCGCAGCGGCGTGCCGATCTTCGCGTCGTAGCCGGCCCATGCCTCGGTGACCTTGCGCGCGTTGCCCTCCAGCATCGGCTGCGCGGCGGGGCCGAGCACCGTCGCATCGCGGCCGGAAATCGTGCGCGCGAGCGCGTCTACGGACACCGCGGACGAATCGGCAGCCCGCGCAGGCCATGCCAATACCAGCGCGGAGAGGAGCGCAACCAGGATCTTCATCTAGCGAGCAACCGGGAAAAGCGTCGAAGGCCGCAAGGATAATGCGAAATGCGCTCTCGTTGGCCCTCCACGACACCCGGCCACGCGGGAAATAGTGGGATCATTTCGCCATGACGCAGGAAGCCATCGCGATCCGCCTTGCGGCGCCGGCCGATGCGCGCGACATCGCGCTGATGTCGCGCGACCTGATCGAGGACGGCCTCGGCTGGCGCTACGACGCCGCGCGCGTCGCGCGCCTGCTGCGCCAGCGCGAGACCGTGGCGCTGGTCGCCTCCGGCCCGGAGCCTTCGCGCATGCCCGCGCTGCTGCGCTCGCCGGGGGCGCCGGCACACCCTCATCCGCTGGCCGGCTTCGCCATCATGGAATTCGGCGACGAGCGCGCGCACCTCGTGCTGCTGGCCG
>JADLEZ010000555.1 GCA_020845855.1 Burkholderiales bacterium | reverse complement strand
TGATCGTGCGCGCGCTGGCGAACGACACCGTTGCCCTGTGTCCGCCATTGATCATCGACCAGGCCCAGATCGACGAGATGTTCGACCGACTGGGACGTGCGCTCGATGACACGCAGCGCCATCTCGACGCGCTGTGAGCCGACGACTCTCCTCTCCTGCTGGCTACTAGTGCCATGCCGAACCGTTGGCAAGTGGGGATCGACATCGGCGGTACTTTCACCGACATCGTCGCTCACAGGCCGGCCGATGGATCCGTGCGCACCGCCAAGGTCGCGACCACGACCGGCGACAGGGTGGAGGGTCTGATGGCGGCGCTCGGGGCGGTAGGCCTGCAGTGGCAGGACGTCGCCGACCTGATCCACGGCACGACCATGGTGACCAACGCCATCGTCGAGGACGATCTCGCCGAGGTGGCGCTCATCGCGACGCAGGGCTTTTCCGATACCCTGGCGATCGGCCGCCAGAATCGACGCCATCTGTATCGTCTGGATCTGCCGCCCAAGCCGAAGCTCCAGGTCCCCGCGGAACGCCGTTTCCCGATTGCCGAGCGACTCGACCCGCATGGCCGGGTGCTCGAGGAACTGTCGCCGGACTCGATTGCCGAGGTGGTGGAGAAGGCAGCGGCCAGCGGGGCGAAGGCCGTGGCGGTATCGCTGCTGCACGCCTACGCCAATCCGTCGCACGAGGAGGAACTCGGCGAGCGCCTGCGCGAGCGGTTCGCCTTCGTCGCGCTGTCCAATCGCGTCAACCCCGAGGCGCGTGAGTACGAAAGGACCGCCACGACGGTTCTGAGCGCCAGCGTGATGCCGCTGGTCGCGGGATACCTCGACCGCCTCGAGCGGATGCGGCCGGCCAGCTCGCGCCTGCATCTGTTCCATTCCGCTGGCGGGATGGCATCGCCCGAGGCGCTGCGCGAATTTCCACTGGGTCTTGCATTGTCGGGGCCGGCGGCCGGCGTGGCGGCGGCGAGTCGCGTCGCGCAGGCACTCGACATCGGTCGCGCGATCAGCTTCGACATGGGCGGGACCACCACCGATGTCTGCCTGATCATCGACGGGCAGGCCCAGATCACGAGCGAGCGCTCGCTCGCCGAGCGTCCGCTGCGCCAGCCCATGGTGGCGGTGGAGTCGATCGGCGCGGGTGGCGGTTCGATCGCCCGGTTCGACCACGGTGCGTTGTGCGTGGGCCCGGAAAGTGCCGGCGCCGAACCGGGGCCGGCCTGCTATCGGCGCGGCGGCAGCTTGCCTACGGTGACCGACGCGAACCTGGTACTCGGCTACATGGACGCGGCGCGCACCATCGGCGGCAGCCTCACGCTGGACGTTGGCGCCGCACGCCGGGCGCTGGCGCCGCTGGCCGCGAGCATGGACATGGGCATCGAGGCGGCAGCGCTCGGCATCGTCAAGGTCGTGAATTCGGCCATGGTCAGGGCGTTGCGGCGCATCACCGTGGAGCGCGGCATCGACGGCCGGCAGTGCGCGTTGCTCGCATTCGGTGGAGCTGGCCCGATGCACGCGGTCGAGGTGGCGCGCGCTTTCGGCATCGGCAGGATCGTGGTGCCGAATTGCTCCAGCGCGTTCTCCGCGCTCGGTTGCGCGAGCGCCCGAATGAGCTATTCGCAGCAGCGCACCGTGCGCATGGCGGTGCAGGACTGGGACGCACAGCGCCTGAATGCGGTGCGCGAATCCCTGCAGTCCCGGCTTTGCGCGCCTCTGCAGGCGGCGGGATACCGGCCGGCGGACGTTTCGGTCGAGGAGGTCGCGGCGATCCGCTACCGGGGACAGAGCTACGCGATCGAGATCGCGAATCCCTCCTTCGACGAGCCCGGACAGCTTGGGCGGGCGTTCTTCGATCAGCACGAACGGCTCTACGGTTTCGCCACCGACGAGCCCTGGGAACTGGTGGCGATCCGGCAGCGTGCGTCGATTGCCTGTGCGTCCGATGCGCCGCGCCAGGTGGCTGCAGGCAGCGCCGGGGCGACCCCGAAGAGGACCAGTTCCTGCGTCTTCGACGCCGCGGGTGCGGTGCCGACGCCGCGCCATGCGCGCTCTGGACTGGGTGCGGGACAACGCCTTTGCGGGCCTGCGATCGTCGAGGATGAGTGGTCGACGGTGATCCTGCCGCCCGGCGCGTCGCTGACGGTCGACGGATTCGGCCACCTGCACATCGAAGCGGGAGCGAGATCGTGAGCGTTGCGGTCGATCCGGTCACCCTCGAAGTCATCCGCAACGCGCTGAACGCGACCGCGGAGGAGATGTCGCTGGTCGTGATGCGTTCGGCGCGCTCGCCCCTGCTGCGCGAGGCTGGCGACCTGTCATCCGCGCTCACCGATGCCGAGGGCCGCCTGATCGCGCAGGGGCGCGACATTCCGATGCACGTGGGCGTGATGAGCTTCACGGTCGCGAAGTTCCTCGAGCGCGTGCCCAAGGCGAGGCTTGCGCCGGGCGACGTCTGGTTTCTCAACCTGCCCGAAGTCGGCGGCAATCACCTGCCCGACGTGAAGGCGATTCGCCCGGTGTTCGTCGACGGCATCGTCCGCGCCTTCGCGGTCAGCCTCGCGCACTGGGCGGACACGGGCGGCGCGGTCCCGGGCAGCTACGTGGCCAACGCGGTCGACGCCTGGCAGGAGGGGTTGCGCATGCCGCCGTTTCGCCTCTTCAGCGCCGGTGGACCGGACCGCGAGAAGCTCGACATGGTGCTCGCGAACGTGCGCGGAGCCC
>JADLEZ010000554.1 GCA_020845855.1 Burkholderiales bacterium | reverse complement strand
GTCCGTGGCGCCGGTCGCATCGACCGCCGTGACGTGGCTCGACTCGGTCAGCAGCGCATCGGCGGCGTCGGCGGCGGTCGTGGTGTGAAGGTCGATGAAGCGCCCGCCGGTGGCTTCGGCGGCGTTGCGCAGGAGCGGCGCATCGGCGCGCGCAGCCGCGGAAATTGTGTACAGCGGGACGCCGACCGCGGGCAGGCGGCGCACGCCGAAGTTGGTGATGCCGTCGGTGAACAGCAGCACCTCCCGCGCATCCGGGTCGGGTACGAAGGCGCCCAAGTCGGTGGCGCCGTCGTAGACCGTCGCGTCGAGCGCGCGGCGCAGCGCGCGCCAGTCGCCGTCGATCACCCTGAACGCGAGCGGCGATTCGGCCGCGTCGCGCACGCGCACGAGGCGCACGTCGACGTCGCGCGCCTTGCCGAAGTACGCATCCAGCAGGGCGAACTCGCGGGCATGGTTGCGCGCGCGGCCCGAGCCGGAGCTGTCCCACACGATCGTCACGCGCTGCGGCAGCGCGCGCGGCGCCCGACGCACCGTCACCGGCGCCTCGGCGTGGAAGTAGTCCGTTCCCGCCACCGTTTGGGTGAACGCTTGGGAACCGGGCGCGACCGGGATGTCGATCTCGAACGTCCCGCGGCCGCGGAAGTCGCGGCGCACGACGCTCATCGCGAAGGCGTCGCCGTCGCGCGTGAATCCCGGGGCATCGAGGTTGCCGCGCGCGACGCGCGGGGCCGCGGCGGTACCGGCCACCCGCACGTCGATGGCAAGCTGGGGCAGGCGCTCGGCGTAATGCAGCGGCAGCCGGTAGGTCTGCTTGCCGTGGCGCGTGGCGAGTGTCTCCGCGTAGCGCAGCACCACGATCTTGTCGCGCTCCGGCAGGATCGGGTACACCCGCAGCTTGTAGTTGTTGCCCTGGGTGAGCGACAGCAGCGCGGGGTCGATGCGCGCGCGCGTGACGTCCTCGAACACCATCTGGCCCTGCGCCTTGTCGACCGGCACGGCGTCGCGCAGCTTGCCGTCGAGGTCCATGGCCATGCCGACGACGTGCTGGCCGTCGAGCAGCGGGAACGTGAGCTCGCCTTCGAGCATGCGGCGGTTGGGGTTGTGGAAGGTGAGCTCGACCGCGGTATGGGCGAGGCTGCCGCTCACCTCGGTGCGCACGGCGACGGCTCGAAGCTCCACCGGGCGCTCGGCCGGGGCGGCGATCACGAGCTGCGGGGCGGGCGATTGCGCGGCGGCGACGGCCGGCAGGCAAAAGGCGGCGGCGGCAAGCGCCGCCAGGCAGGAAGCGAGGCGCACGGGGTGACTCCTCGAACGGTGGGACGCGCTTGGGCGTCGGCCGCGGTACTAACGGCGCCGCCCGCCGGACGGGGTTTGACACCCGGGACGATTAGGTGGCTCAATCGGCCGCACCATGAAGGCGCAGCTTGCCGTCACCGCCCTGTTCGTGTTCGGGACCGCCGCCGGCGCCACCGACGTCACGGTCGTCGGACTGTTCCCGAACAAGGTCGTCGTGCAGGTCGACGGCGGACCCCTGCGCACGCTGACGCCCGGGCAGAAGACCCCGGAGGGGGTGACGGTGGTGGCGGTGGACCGCGACAGCGCGACGTTCGAGATCGACGGCAAGCGCAGCACGCTGCGCATGGGGCAGGCACGGATCGCGCGCAGCACGCCGGCCGTGGAATCGGTCACGCTGACGGCGGACCTCAAGGGCCACTTCACCGCCGACGGCCAGGTCAACGGCCGCACCGTGCACTTCTTGGTCGACACCGGGGCAACCGTGATCGCGCTGCCGTCGGGCGAGGCGAAGCGCCTGGGTGTGGACTACGAAAAGGGCCAGAAGGTGCTCATGCGCACCGCCAACGGCACCGGCGCCGGCTATCTCGTCAAGCTCGACTCGGTCGCCGTGGGCAGCGTGACGCTGTACGGTGTCGAGGCGGTCGTGGTCGAGGGCGCGGGTCTCGCGCTGCCGCTGCTCGGCATGAGCTTCCTCAACCGCATGGACATGAAGCGCGAAGGCAACATCATGACGCTAACCAAGCGTTTCTAGGCCTATGAACCTCGAAAAAGTCATCTTCGGCTTCTTCATCATCCTCGCCTGCACGCTCAACTTCGGCTTTTTCATCGGCGACATCGAGCGAGCCGACCACCACCACCCGATGGAGCTTTTCGCCGCGGTCGTGGTGAACCTGATCGCCACCGTGCTCAAGTTCGGCGACCGCACCCACCTCGGCGCCACGCACCTTGCGACGAGCCTAGTCGCCTCGCTCCAGCTTCTCGCGGCGTCGCTGGTGTGGGTGTGGCAGCTCTACGTCGTGGGGCAGCCTATGAATGCCGAGCTCACCGTGGTCGTCGTTTCGCTGTCGGGCGGAGCGCTGCTCGCCAACCTGTTCTCGGTGGCCCTACTCATCGGCGAGACGCTTCGCCAAGGAAGGTGATGCTGCTCGTGCGCAAATTGCGTGTCCGCGAAATACCCCTGTGTCATTCCGAGGAGCGCATGCGACGAGGAATCTGCTTCACGCAACTCGTTGATTTGCCGCAAGAGCAGATCCCTCGCTCTGCTCGGGATGACACAGGCGTGGGTGGTTTCGCGAGAAATTCAACGAACTGCTACTAACGCATGGGGGATATCCTCTTCCTGATCCTGCGGCGCCTGCGCGCGCCGCTCATCACCGTGATCATGGTGTACGCGATCTCGGTAGGCGGCTTGGCGCTCATCCCCGGCCGGACGCCGGACGGCGGGCACGAGCCGATGAGCATCTTCCACGCCTTCTACGTGATGTCGTACACCGCCACCACCATCGGCTTCGGCGAGATCCCATACCCGTTCACCGACGCACAGCGGCTGTGGGTCACGTTCGCCATCTATCTGTCGGTGATCGGCTGGGCGTACACGCTGGGCTCGGTGATCGCGCTCGCCAACGACGCGCCGTTCCGCGCCATGGTCCGGCGCGGCATCTTCAACTGGCGCGTGCGCCACGTCGCCGAGCCCTTCTACGTGCTGTGCGGCTACGGCCAGAGCGGGGCGCGCCTCGCGCGCGCGCTCGACCGGCTGGGCAGCCAGCTCGTGGTCGTCGACCCGTCGGTCGAGCGCATGGCGCCGATCGCGGTGCAGGAGTTCGCCACCCCACCGCTGACACTCGCCGCCGATGCGCGGCTCGCGGACGTGCTCGAGAGCAGCGGCATCCGCAGCCCGCACTGCCAGGGGCTGATCGCGCTGGCCGGGGAGGATGCGGTGAACCAGACCATCGCGATCGACGCGAGGGTGCTGAATCCGCAGATACTGATCGTGGCGCGGGCGAAGTCGCACGTGGCCAAGGTCAATCTCGAGTCGTTCGGCGGGGTGGCGGTGGTCAACCCGTTCGAGACTTTCGCCGTCAACTTGGCTGTCAGCTTGCGCGCGCCGCAGATCGTCCAGCTCGAGGACTGGCTGACCGGCACCCCTGGCGCCCCGTGCCCGCCTGCGGTGCATCCGCCCCGCGGCCGCTGGGTGCTGGTGGGTTTCGGACGCTTCGGGCGCGCGGTGGCGCAGGTGCTGGACGACGCCGGGATCGAGTGGAAGGCGTTCGACCCGCGCGGCGCACGCGACGAGGACGACCGGCTCGTGCTCGGCGACTTCACCGAGAGCATGCTGCGCGACGCGGGCGTCGAGCACGCGGACGTGGTCGTCGCCGGCACCGACAGCGATGCCGTGAACCTCGGCGCGACCACCCTCGCGCGGCGCGTCAAGCCCCACATTTTCGTGGTCATCCGCCAGAACCACATGCAGGACCGCTCGCTGATCGAGGCGGCGCGCGCCAACCTCACGTTCGTGCAGTCGGACATCATGGTCAACGAGTGCCTGCAGGTGCTGCACTCGCCGATGCTCGGGCGCCTTCTCGCGCGCCTGCGCACCGACGACGGCACGATGGCGAACGCGACGCT
>JADLEZ010000553.1 GCA_020845855.1 Burkholderiales bacterium | reverse complement strand
GCGGGCGCGCGGCTGGTGCTGTTCTGCGTGAAGTCGACCGCGACCGACGAGGCCGCGCGCGCGATCGCGCCGCATCTCGGGCCCGACGCGGTGGTGCTCGCCTTGCAGAACGGCGTCGACAATGTCGAACGTTTGCGCGCGGCGGTCGATAGGCCGGTGATCCCGGCGGTGGTCTATGTCGGCTGCGCGATGGCGGGGCCCGGCCACGTCAAGCATAACGGGCGCGGCGATCTGGTGATCGGCGCCGACGAGCCCGGCACGCAGGGCGCGCTCGCCGGCCGGCTCGACGAGATCGCCACCGTGTTCGACTTAGCCGGCATCCCGGTGCGCATCTCCGACAACGTCATCGGCGAATTGTGGGTCAAGCTCGCCATCAACTGCGCCTACAACGCGCTCTCCGCGCTCACGCGCGCCCGCTACGGCGCGCTGGTGGAGCGCGAGCATGCACGCCGCGTGATGCGCGACGTGGTGGCGGAGATCGAGGCGCTCGCCGCCGCCAAGGGCGTACGCATTCCCGACGCCGCGCTGCTGGAGACCGTCATGGGCGTCGCCGCCGCGATGCCGGGCGCGACCTCCTCGACCGAGCAGGACATCGCCCGCGGTGCCCCGACCGAGATCGATCACCTCAACGGCTACATCGCCCGCCAGGGCGACGCGCTTGGCGTCCCGACGCCGGTGAACCGCACGCTGCACGGGCTGGTCAAGGTGCTGGAAGCGGAGCGGGTGGGCAGCGGAGCGAGCTCGCCGCCGGCTTAGCGCTCGCGCCAATTGCCGTCATTGCTGTGCGTGTTCACCAATTCGCTGATTGAATCTGACCCTCGGAGGGAGATTCGATGCGCGACAACAGCTTTGACCGTACGATTGAGCGGAACTATCTGTCGAAGTGGCAGCATCTGATCCCGGAGTACAAGGCAGTAAAGGCGGGCGAATCGAAGGTCTTCAAGACGGTTGGGGAGTTCTACAAGCACCACGGGACCTGCTCGCAGACCTTCCGTAAGTACTACAATCGCTACGTGAACAGTGGCGATCCTGCCGACCTGCTGCCGCGCCGGCGTGGACCCAAGTGGCGCGCGCGGCGGGAGCCCGAGGGCATCGAGGCGGAGATCCTGGAGCTGCGCCGGCGCGGGATGAACCGCTACGAGATCCACGCCGCTTTGCGCGAGCGGCGCGCCACGCTACCCTCGCCCTCGACCATCTACCGGGTACTGCGGCGCTATGGGCAGAACCGCCGCACGCGGGCGATGCGCGAGGAGAAGCGGCGCATCATCAAGACCATGTTGGGAGAGCTCGGCCACGTCGATCTGCACCAGTTGCCGCGCGACATGTTCCTCGCGCCGCCGCCGGCCCCCGCCTATGTGGTGAGCCTGCTCGACGGCTGCTCGCGGCTCGCCTGGGCCGAGGTCGTCAGTTGCAAGAAGGCGCTGCCGGTGATGTTCAAGACCTTGAAGATGATCAACACCCTCAACGTCACCTATGGGCTCGTCTTCGCCGAAATCCTCTCCGACAACGGCGCCGAGTTCGCCTCCCGCAACCGGCCGCAGGAGCACCCGTTCGAGGCCATGCTGCTCGAACTCGGCATCCGCCACCGCTACACCAGGCCCTACCGGCCGCAGACCAACGGCAAGATCGAGCGCTTCTGGCGCACCCTCGACGACGATGTCATCGAAGGCGCCACCTTCGATAATCTCGAACACTTCGCCAACGAGCTGTTCGAATACCTCGTCTACTACAACAACCACAGGCCACATCAGGCCCTCAACGGTCTTACCCCAAAGGCCTTCGCAGCAACCAAAACAGCCTCACCTCAATCAGCGAATTAATGAACACGCACAGCAATGACGTTTCAGCCTCACTTGAAGGCGAGTCGGGAGTGGCGCTCACGCCTCGCCCAGCACGTCGGCGACGGTGATGGCGATGCCGGGCGGATCGAGCGCGATCGCGCCGCTGCTGACGATCCGGGTCTCGATCACATCGCCCGAGCCGCGCTTGTGGTGGATGATCATGCGCCGCTCGGGATCGACGATCAGGTAGTGGTGGATGCTGGGCACGCGGAAATAGCCGGCCAGCTTGTCGCCGAGATCCTTTGCGGCCGTGGAGGGCGAGAGGATCTCGACCACGATGACGGCAGTGTCCACCTCCAGCGCCTTGGCGGGCAGGCGAGCGCCGGTATAGACGAGCACGTCGGGCTGGAAGGTGGTGTGGCGGTCGATCCTCACCACCACGCTGTCGGGAAGCACGCCACACTTGACGCCGGCAGCCGCCACCGCGGCGCGAAGAGCCACGGCGGCGTTAAGCTTCATTTCTCCGTGCACGGCCCGTTCGGGGGACATCGACACCACCTCCCCGTCGACGAGCTCCCAGCGTCCCTCGCGGCCGTCGGCCCAGGCGAGAAAATCATCCACCGTCATGCGCGGCTTGGTGAGCGCTGTCATGCGCGTAAAATAGCATGCGGGCGGCCGGCTGCCAAAGCCGTGCCGCAGCTTGCGCGCGATCCTCAGCTCTGCTTGCGGCCGTAGTTCAATAGCCCCTGCGGCCCCTTCGGGGGAT
>JADLEZ010000552.1 GCA_020845855.1 Burkholderiales bacterium | reverse complement strand
GACGACTTCGCCGCCGCGCAGGTCGAACGCCACCTTGCCGCCGGTGTCCACGCCCAGCACCTGCCGGATGGACTTGGGCAGCGTGATCTGACCCTTGGAGGTCAGCGTCGCGACTTCGTGGATGTCGGGCATTGCGGCACTCCTGATGGTAATGCCTGGATGGTAAGGAAATTTCCTTACGTTGTCAATGTGGCTGCGCATGTGGGCTCCTGGTGGAAGGATGAAATCGGTTCCATCGTAACGAGTCAGGTAAGCAGATGCTGTTCACCTCAGCCTCGCCTCGCCATCAACAATCCGGCAGCCGCACAACCCTCAAAAAGGACTTGTTTGTGGACTTACTTCCTGGCTGTCAGCGGATCACTGCGGACGACCTTGGAAGACCGGAGGCTAAAAAATCGTTGAGTGACAACGACTTATAAAGCTCCTTGGATTTCCCTGGAAGTCCTCAGAATGATGCGGTGGAGCGGGTGAAGGGAATCGAACCCTCGTCGTAAGCTTGGGAAGCTTCTGCTCTGCCATTGAGCTACACCCGCGCGAGGTGGATTCTACAGAAACGAGGGTCAGAGTCGATTTTCTGTTGCGCCGGTGGCGCCACGTCGCGCTCCGCCGCCTCGTCCGCAAAACGAAAATCGAATCTGACCCTACAAGCGCGCCAGCGCCGCGTCGATCGCCGGTAGCGCGCCCGGGAGCCTCAGCGCCTGCGCGCGCTCCCGCAACGCGAGCAGTGCCGCCTGGTCCGGCCGGCCTTCGCCGGCCGCTACCAACGCACGCGCGCGCGCCACCTGAAAGCTCACCCACGGCACGTCCTCCGCCTTCGCAAACGGCTCCAGCGCGTCGGCCTGGCGCAGGACGCCGTCGTGGTCACCGTGGGCGAGCAGGGCGTCGATTGCAGCGCGACGGAACCAGTAATGAGTGTGCGCCGGCGATCCCTGCGCGAGCGTGCGCTCGCCGTCCGCGAGGACACGCGCGAGATCGTCCCGCCGCTCGGCCATCAGCGCGCGCGCACCATGCAGCACGCCGCCGATGAACCGCTGGCTGGCGTCCTCGGCCAGCGCCAACGCCTCGCGCAGCGCCGTCGCGGCCTCGGCATTTCGCCCCGTGTGCCAGTAGGCGAACGCGAGCAGGCCGAAATCGAACAGCATCCAGCGGCGCGCCCCGATCTTGCGGGCCAGCGCCAGGCTGCGCTCGGTGGGTTCGATCGCAAGCTCGTACAGGTCCTGCACCACGCGCACCCACCCTTCCGTCTCGTCGGCCATCACCTCCGCCGCCGGCTGCCTGAGCTCGCGCGCGACCTGGCGCACGCGGTCGAGCTCGGGAAGCCTCGCGTCGGCGGGATCGAGGTACGAATGGACGATCGCCAGCATGCAGCGATTGTTGAGCGAGAAGCGGGCAAGCCCCAGGCGGTCGCAGACGTCGACGCACTGCTCGAATGCGGCCAGTGCCGAGCGCATGCGCCCTTCCGCGTACAGCACGTCCGCGAGGCCGGACAGCGCCTGCGCCTCGCACTCGCTGTCACCGGCCGCGCGCGCGTGGTCGAGGGCGCGCCCCTGCGCTGCCTGCGACGCCTGCGCGTTGCCGCGGGCGAACTCCAGGCAGCCGCGCAAGTAGGCGGCTCGCGAGGACTCGCGACGCAACCCTGCGCCGTTGGCAAGCGGCTCCACGCTGTCGAGCACCGCGATACCCGCGTCGGCGGCACCGGTGGCGCGATGCGCGGCGGCGACGCCGAGCCACGCGTTGCAGCGCTGCGCGTCGTTGCCCGCATGCACCAGCGCGCGCTCGAACGCCGCGATCGACCCGGCGACGTCGCCGGTATCGCGCGCGAGGTCGCCCTCGTAACGCGCGAGGTCGTGGCGTACGTTGTCCGGCGCCGCCAGCACGCCGCCCCGGCGCGCGAGCCGCAAGGCGGCATCGAAGCGCAGCGCGCCCGCCTCGCTACGCGCGGCCGCGAGATAGGCGGCCGCCGCGCGCGGGTCTTCCGCGCGGTCGAGGTGCTCGGCGTGAAGCGACGGGTCATGCGCTTCGTACCACTGCGCGGCGCGCTGGTGCAGCGCGCGCCGGCGGCTGGTAAGGAGCGATGCGTACGCGCCGTCGCGGATGAGCGCGTGGACGAAAGCGAAGCGCCGCGCCTCCGCGTTGTCGATGCGGACCAAGTCGCGGCCGAGCAGCGTGCTGGCGTCGTAGGCGGTGTCGTCGAGCAGGTGCTGCAGGACCGGGAGGTCGAACCGCAGGCCGACCACCGCGGCCGCTTGCACGGCGGCCTTGTCGGGCGGCGGCAGGCGATCGAGACGGCTCAGCACCACGCTCTGGATCGTCCCGGGGATGTCGCCGCCGTCGGCTCCGCTGCGCAGGAGCTGGGTAAGGAACAGGGGATTGCCCTGCGCGCGCTCGACACAACCCGCCGCCACGTCGGGATTGGCGGTGAGATACGACCGGGCAAGCGCCAGCGCATCGCGCGTCGCGAGCGGCGGCAACTCGCAGCGCTCGTACGGCATGTCGAGCGGCGGCACGCCGAATGGATCGCCTTCGCGCCGCGATGTGCACACGACGAGCAGCGGCGCGTACTGCGCGACGTCGATCACGGCGCGCACGCCCGCGAGCACGACCGGTGTCGCCCAGTGGAGGTCCTCGCCGACGATCAAGGTGGGCCGCTGCGCCGACGCGCGCGCCACCGCGTGCGCGACCGCTCGGATGCGCCCGTCGCCGCGGGTCGCGTGGTCCATCGCCTCGTACATCGCCGGATCGCGCTGCGCGATCCCCAGGATTTCCGCGGCAAAGGGCTCGTCGTCCGCGGGCACCGCACCCGACGCAATGGCGTGTTCGAGGGCCGCGCGCCTGTCCGCGGCGCTTCCTTCGGCCGGCACGCCGAGGATGCTCGCAAGCACCGCATAGATTGCATCACGCCCCTGCGCGATGCCGAAGTCGAGCACGGTCGACACGTAGGTCGCGAAGCCGTACCGGCGCGCTTGCCCGACGAGTTCCTGCACGAGTCGGGTCTTGCCCATCCCGGGATCGGCGCGCACCAGCCACGCAGCGCCATGCCCAGTCGACTCGACGGCCTGCAGCAGCGCCGCGAAACGCGCGACCTGCTCTTCGCGCCCGAACAGCGGATGCTCCGCCGCCGCCTCCACCCGCAGCGAGCGCAGCCGCCACACCGGCATCTCGGTCGCGAAGCCGCGGATCGGCATCGTGCCGACGGGGTCGACCTCGATCGCCGACGCGCACGCGCGGTACACCTCGTCGGAGATCACCGTCTCGCGCGCTTTCGCGAGCTCGAGCAGCCGCGCGGCGAGATTCACCGCGTCGCCGGTGACGGTATAGGTGCGATGGACGGCGCTGCCGGTGTCGGCGGCCACCACCTCGCCGCTCGCCACGCCGACATGCGCCGCGAGCGCGCGCCCGAACTCGCGCGACAGCGTTTCCATCGCGGCGTGCACACCCACCGCCGCGCGCAGCGCACGCAAGGTGTCGTTGCCGTACGCGACCGGCGCGCCGAACACGGCCATCACCGCGTCGCCCAGGTGCTTGTCGACCGAGCCGCCGCACTGGCCGACGAGCGCGTCGACGAGCTCGAAGTAGCGGGACACGAGGCGATGCGTCTCCTCGGCACCGAGCTCTTGCGACAGCGGCGTGAAGCCGGACAGGTCCGCGAACAGGATGGCGACCTGCCGCCGCTCGCCGGTGGACGCGGAGGCCGTCAGCGGCGCACCGCACTGCGGGCAAAAGCGCGCGCCGGCAGGCGGGGTCGAGCGGCAACGCGGGCACGGCGCGGCTTCGGCGTCCATGCCGTCGATTCTGCCAGCGCTTGCCGCCGCAGGCCAATCGCGGTATGGTCTCAAGTCAGCGCTAGGGGTCCTGGCGGCCGGAACGTGAGACGAGGCCGCCGGGTGAGAGCAAACCCTTGGAACCTGATCCGGATAATGCCGGCGCAGGGAAGCGTGAAGCGGTTTCCCACCTCTTCCCGCTCCTTCGCCGGCTGTAAACAAGCTTTAAGGCGAGGAGCTTCCCATGAACGCCAACGACCGCTTCTTCGCGCGCGACGCGAAAGTGGATTCGGCTGCCGTCGCGCCGCTGCCGGCGTCGCGCAAGATCTACATCCAGGGCTCGCGGGCCGACCTCAAGGTGCCGATGCGCGAGATCGCGCAAAGCGACACCCCCGCTTCCTTCGGCGCCGAGCGCAACCCGCCGCTCGCGGTGTACGACACATCGGGCCCGTACACCGACCCGGACGCGGCGATCGACATCCGCAAGGGCCTGCCGCCGCTGCGCGCGGCGTGGATCGCCGAGCGCGGCGACACCGTGGAGCTATCCGGTCCGACCTCGGCGTACGGCCGCGCGCGCTTGGCGGACCCCGCGTTACGCGGCTTCCGCTTCGACCTCACCCGCAAGCCCCAGCGTGCGAAGCCGGGCGGCAACGTGACCCAGATGCACTACGCGCGCCGCGGCATCGTCACCCCGGAGATGGAGTTCGTCGCCATTCGCGAGAACCTGCTGCGCGAGGAGCTCGCCGCGCGCCTTCCCGAAAGCGTCCGACGCCAGCACGCGGGGCAGAGCTTCGGCGCCGCGATTCCCAGTGAGATCACGCCGCAGTTCGTGCGCGACGAGGTCGCCCGCGGCCGCGCGATCATCCCGTGCAACGTGAACCACCCCGAGACCGAGCCGATGATCATCGGCCGCAACTTCCTCGTGAAGATCAACGCCAACATCGGCAACTCGGCGGTGAGCTCGTCGATCGGCGAGGAAGTCGAGAAGATGACGTGGGCGATCCGCTGGGGCGGGGACACGGTGATGGACCTGTCCACCGGCAAGAACATCCACGAGACGCGCGAATGGATCGTGCGCAACTCGCCGGTGCCGATCGGCACGGTGCCGATCTACCAGGCGCTGGAGAAGGTCGACGGCAAAGCCGAAGAGCTCACCTGGGAAATCTACCGCGACACGTTGATCGAGCAGGCCGAGCAGGGGGTCGACTACTTCACCATCCACGCGGGCGTCCTGCTGCGCTACGTTCCGCTGACCGCGAAGCGGATGACCGGCATCGTCTCCCGCGGCGGCTCGATCATGGCCAAGTGGTGCCTCGCGCACCACAAGGAGAGCTTCCTGTACACGCGCTTCGAGGAGATTTGCGACATCATGAAGGCGTACGACGTCGCATTCTCCCTCGGCGACGGCCTGCGCCCGGGGTCGATCCACGACGCCAACGACGAGGCGCAGATGGGCGAGCTCGCGACCTTGGGCGAGCTCACGCAAGTCGCGTGGCGGCACGACGTGCAGGTGATGATCGAGGGCCCCGGCCACGTGCCGATGCACATGATCAAGCACAACATGGACGAGCAGCTTAGGCTGTGCGGCGAAGCGCCGTTCTATACGCTCGGGCCGCTCACCACCGACATCGCCCCGGGGTACGACCACATCACCAGCGCCATCGGCGCCGCCATGATCGGCTGGTACGGCACCGCGATGCTGTGCTACGTCACGCCGAAGGAGCACCTGGGACTTCCGAACAAGGCGGACGTCAAGGACGGCATCATGGCGTACAAGCTCGCGGCGCACGCCGCCGACTTGGCCAAGGGACATCCGGGTGCGCAGCTTCGCGACAATGCGCTATCCAAGGCGCGCTTCGAGTTCCGCTGGGAGGACCAGTTCAACCTGGGGCTCGATCCGGACAAGGCGCGCGAGTTCCACGACGAGACGCTGCCCAAGGACAGTGCCAAGGTGGCGCATTTCTGCTCGATGTGCGGCCCGCACTTCTGCAGCATGAAGATCACCCAGGATGTGCGCGACTTCGCCGCCACCCAGGGCATCGCCGAGGCCGATGCCCTGCAGAAGGGCCTCGAGGTCAAGGCCGTCGAGTTCGTCAAACAGGGCGCGGAGATTTATCGCAAGGCCTGAGAAGCGCGCCGGCTGGCGACTTCCGGCAAGGCATGCCGGAACACGCCTGTCCACGCGCCTTGCAGGCAAGCACTCTGAAGATCGCCTATCCATGCGGGTTTCGGGCACCCACATTGATCGCCTTTCGGCCTGATTCGGGAGGAATGCCGCCGCAGCGCGACGCTATTCGAGCCGGAATACCACCGGGAGGATCAGTTCGCGCGCAACTGCGCCGGGCAGGCGTCGCATCGCATGGGCGGCGTCGATGGCGGCACGATCGAGTGCCGGGTGGCCGCTGCTGCTGGCGACCTGCGCCTCGATCACGTTGCCCGCGGTGTCGAGCGTGAGCAGCAGGCGCACCTCGCCCT
>JADLEZ010000551.1 GCA_020845855.1 Burkholderiales bacterium | reverse complement strand
GCAATGCCCGCGCTGCAGCGCCCGCCTGACCACGCATCGCGTGCCGCCGTCGCTGCGCTGCCATCACTGCGGCCACGCGCAGACGGTGCCGCGCGCCTGTCCGTCGTGCGGCAACGTCGACTTGGTCCCGCTGGGCTTCGGCACCCAGCGCCTCGAGCGCGCGCTCGCCGCCGCGTTTCCGCATGCGCGCATCGCGCGCGTCGACCGCGACAGCACGCGCGCGAAGGACGCTTTCCGCCACGTGCATGAGCGCGTCGTGGCGAACGAGCTCGACATCCTCGTGGGCACACAGATGCTCGCCAAGGGTCATCACTTCCCGCGGCTCACCCTGGTCGGCGTCCTCGGCGCCGACAACGCGCTGTACAGCGCCGACTTCCGCGCCACCGAGCGGCTCGCGGCGCTGCTCGTGCAGGTGGCCGGCCGCGCGGGGCGCGCGGGGCTGCCGGGGGAGGTGATCGTGCAAACCGACTTCCCGGATCATCCCGTGTACGTGGCACTCGCAACCCATGACTACGGACGCTTCGCCGACGCCTTGCTCGAGGAACGCAAGGCGGCGCAGCTGCCGCCTTACTCGCATGCCGCGCTGCTCGCGGCGGAGGCGCACCAGCGCGCGGACGTCGACGCCTTTCTCGCTGCCGCGCACGAGGCCGGGCTGCGCCTGACTGCCGGCGAACACAGCGTGGACGTCTTCGCGCCGGTGCCGGCGCTGCTTGCGCGCCGCGCGGGCTTCGAGCGCGGCCAGCTCGTCGTGCAAAGCGCGAGGCGCCCCGCGCTACAGCGCTTCCTGCCGCGGTGGCGCGACGCGTTGCAGGACCTGCCGGGCCGGCGCGTGCGCTGGTCCCTCGACGTCGACCCGGCGGGCTTTGGCTAGTAATCCACGTCCGCAAATTACGTGTCCGCGGTCGCTTCGCCTCGGCTCCTTGTACCGACGTGCTGTGCCGAACATCAGCGCGTCGCCTCGCGGCGTCGACTCGCAGTTGCTCGCCGCTCTTCGGGCCTCGCTGCTCGCACCGCCGGGGCTGCGTAATTCGCGGCCGGCTATGTGAGCGCGAAAGGCTTCGGGCGGCCGTGCGCCTTTCGCGTAGCAAAGGCATGGAAGCGCGCCGATCATGAGCGCGCTGCGCGCGCCGTTCGGTAGCGCGCGCCTGCGAGCAGCGTAGCCTCCGGGTTGCGCATGCGCTGGAACGAGATCGCGGAACGCTATAATCCAAAGCTTTTCATCGAAGCGCGTACCCCTTGAACGACCCTCGCAACGACGTTTCGCAAGCGCTCGCGCAGGCCGTGGCGGCGGTCGTGCCCGGACAGGCCGGAACGACGATCGCGGTCGAGCGCCCGAAGCAGGCGGCGCACGGGGACTACGCGTCGAACGTGGCGCTCGCGCTCGCCAAGGCCGCCCGCCGCAATCCGCGCGAGCTCGCCGGCGAGATCGTCGCGGCGTTGCCCGCGTCCCCGTCGATTGCCAAGGTGGAAGTTGCCGGTGCCGGCTTCATCAACGTCACGCTCGCGCCGCCGGCGCGCCAGGCAATAGTCAAACGCGTGTTGACGGAAGGTGCGGCATTCGGCAGGTCGCGGGAGCGCGCCGGCGAGCGGGTCATGGTCGAGTTCGTGTCCGCCAATCCCACCGGACCGTTGCACGTCGGCCACGGACGCCAGGCCGCGCTGGGCGATGCGATCGCCAATCTCCTCGCGTGGCAGGGTGTCGACGTCGCACGCGAGTTCTACTACAACGACGCGGGCCAGCAGATCGAGAACCTCGCGGTGTCGGTGCGCGCGCGCGCCAAGGAAATCCTGGGCGAGCACGCCGCGTTCCCCGAGGACGGCTACCACGGCGAGTACATCCGCGAGATCGCGCAGCGCTACGTCGACCAGGTCGGCCACGATTTGCGCGACATCGATGCGATTCGCCGCTTCGCGGTCGCCGAACTGCGCAAAGAGCAGGACCGTGACCTGCTCGCGTTCGGCGTGACGTTCGATCGCTACTTCCTCGAAAGCTCGCTGTACACCGACGGCCGCGTCGACGCGACCGTGCAAAGGCTCGTCGCGTCGGGGCGTACCTACGAGCACGATGGCGCGCTGTGGCTGCGCACCACCGACTACGGCGACGACAAGGACCGCGTGATGCGCAAGTCCGAGGGCGGCTACACCTACTTCGTGCCCGACGTCGCTTATCACGTGACCAAGTGGGAACGCGGCTTTGCCAAGGTGATCAACGTGCAGGGGTCGGACCATCACAGCACGGTCACCCGGGTGCGCGCGGGGCTGCAGGCGCTCGGCATGGGTATCCCGCCGGGCTATCCCGACTACGTGCTGCACAAGATGGTGACGGTGATGCGCGGCGGGGAGGAAGTGAAGCTCAGTAAGCGCGCCGGCGACTACGTCACCCTGCGCGACCTGATCGACGAGGCGGGCCGCGACGCGGTGCGCTACTTCCTGGTCTTTCGCAAGGCCGACACCGAGTTCGTGTTCGACTTGGACCTCGCGCGCTCGCAGTCGGAAGACAATCCCGTGTACTACGTGCAGTACGCGCACGCGCGGGTGTGCTCGGTCCTGCGCCAGGCGGGCATTCCGCTTGCCGAGGCGCCGCTACGCCTGCGCGACGCGGACCTCGCCGCGTTGACGAGCCCCTACGAGGAAGCGCTCTTGCGCCGGATCGCGGACTTCGCCCCCGAGATCGCGGCCGCGGCGCGCGATCTCGCGCCCCATCAGGTCACGTTCTATCTCAAGGATTTGGCGCAGGAATTCCACAGTTACTATAATGCCGAGCGGTTCCTGGTCGACGACCCTTCGGTACGCGCGGCGCGGCTGGCGCTGGCGGTTGCGGCCGGCCAGGTGCTCCGCAACGGGCTCGCAGTCCTTTCGATCTCGGCGCCGGTTGAGATGTGAACGCCCGGGCCCTTGCACCTGACTAACGCAAGCAAAGTCATCACACCGAACATGCCGCCCGCCGCCACCCATCGCCGCATCGCGAGCGCCGCGCGCGCGCCGCGCCGCCGCGGCGCCGGCGGCACGCTCCTCGGTGTCTTCATCGGCCTCGTGCTGGGCCTGGGGCTCGCCGCGGGTGTCGCGTACTACCTCATGCGCGCGAACGGGCCGTTCCCGGCGCAGGGCGGCAAGGAAGCGCGCGAGGCGGTGAAGGAACCCACGCGCACCGCCAAGGCCGATCCCGCGGCCGCCGACAAGCCGCGCTTCGACTTCTACAAGATCCTGCCCGGCATCGAAGAGCCCAAGGTGCAGGCGGACGCGAAAAAGTCACCCGACCGCGCGGTGATGGAGCAGGCGAAGACCGGCGCCGCGGACAAGGCCGCGAAGGCGCCGGAGAAGGCCGCCGAGACGAAGGCGCCGGAGGCCAAGCCGGCCGAGAAGGTCGCGACGGCCGCGGCCACCACCGCCGCGAAGCTCCCCGAGCGCTTCTGGCTGCAGGCCGGGTCGTTCGCGAGCGAGAGCGACGCGGAGAACCTCAAGGCGCGGCTTGCCTTCGCCGGCTGGCAGGCGAGCGTTCAGCAGGGCATGCTGCCCGACAAGGGCACCCGCTACCGCGTGCGCCTCGGCCCCTACGACAACACCGACGAGCTCACCCGGATCCGCAACGACCTCGCCCGCAACGGATTCGACGTCTCGGTGATCAAATTCTGACGCAAGGAGTCTGCATGACCACAGCATCGCTTTTCCACGCCCTGCGCCGCGCTGCCCTCGGTGCCGCACTCGTCCTCTCCTTCGCGGCGGGCGCCGCCGCGCAAGGTCTCCAGGAGGGGCAGCACTACATCCGCCTCAAGAATCCGATGCCGGTCGAGACCGGTAAGAACGTCGAAGTCATCGAGTTCTTCTCCTACGGCTGTCCGCACTGCGGCGAGCTCGAGCCCATCCTGCAGGGCTGGCTCAAGAACAAGCCGGCCGACGTGACATTCCGGCGCATCCCCGTGATCTTCCAGCCGCGCTGGGAAAACCTCGCGAAGATCTACTACACGCTCGACGCCATGGGTCAGGAGTCGAAGCTCTCGCCGGAGATCTTCATCGCGCTGCATGCCAAGGGCGCCAAGCTGTGGGAGGAAAAGGAGTTCCTCGACTGGGCGGCGAGCAAGGGCCTCGACCGCGCGAAGGTCGCCGAGGTCTTCAACTCGTTTGCCGTGACCGGCCGCGTGAACCGCTCGAAGCAGCTCGCGCAGGCGTACGGCATCCAGTCGGTGCCCACCCTCGTCGTCGACGGCAAGTATCAGTTCGGCTCCGAGCGCCTGCCGCAAGGGCACGCGTCGGTGCCCGCCGCGCTCGACGCGCTGGTCCAGAAGGCGCGCGCCGAGCGGCCGAAGTCGTAGCATTCCGGTGGAGCGCGCACGGCTGGCGAAGTCGCGCGCCGGCTGGCGCTGCTGAACCGGAAGCGAAGCGACCTGTGATGCGCGTCTTCCTCACCGGGGCGTCGTCGGGCCTCGGTGAGGCCCTCGCGAGGCACTACGCCGCAAGCGGCGCGATACTTGCGCTGTTCGCACGCCGCGAAGCCGAGCTTACGCACCTCGCGGCGGCGCTGGCGCCGGCCACGGTTGCCACTTACGCGGGCGACGTGCGCGAGCCCGCCGACCTCGCTCGCGCCGGCGCCGACTTCATCGCCCGCTTCGGCCTGCCCGACGTGGTGATCGCGAACGCGGGCATCTCGCGCGGCGCGCTCACCGACGAGCCCGACGACCTGCCCACGTTCCGCGCCATCTTCGAGACCAACGTGCTCGGCATGGTGCACACCTTCGCGCCCTTCGTGCGCGCGATGCGCAAGGCGCGCCGCGGCACGCTCGCGGGTATTGCGAGCGTGGCCGGCTTCCGCGGGCTGCCGGGGTCGGGCGCGTACTGCGGGTCGAAGTCCGCCGCGATCACCTACCTCGAGTCGCTGCGCGTCGAGCTGCGCGGCACTGGTGTAGCGGTGGTGACGGTGTGTCCCGGCTTCATCGAAACCCCACTCACGGCGCGCAATCCGTACCGCATGCCGTTCCTGCTCGGACCCGACGAAGCCGCGCGCCTCGTCGCGCGCGCCGTCGCGCGGCGCAAGCGCTTCTACGTGTTGCCGTGGCAGATGGCGCTTCTGGGCAAGGTTCTGCGCTGCGTGCCGCGCCCACTGTTCGACCGCGTGGCGGCGAGGCGCGAGCGCAAGCCCCGCGACGAATGACGCGCATCGACTGGCGCAAGCCCGCCGATCTCGTCGACGGCGAGTGGACGTCGTGGTACGGAGCGCGCGCAGCGCCGGGGCTGCGCGCGCTCGCCGAGTTTCGCGCGGCTACAGCGGGACGCGCAGCCCGACGGTGACCGCCCAGAAGTCGCCGTCGCCCTTGCTGGCGGAGGCGTTGCCGGAGATGAACCCGGTCACCTTGCCGAAGTCGCGCGCGACGCCGAAGTCGAACAGCGCCCAGTTGTCGTCCTGATGGAAGCCGGGCACGACGTACCAGCCGTTGAGCGAGTTGGACTTGGCTTGCACCTGCTTGTCGCCGGAATCGAAGTTGTACTCCCAGGTCACGCGCGCGAACGGCCGGAACCCGCCCACGTTGCCCGCCACCTGCCAGCCCAGGCTCGACCAGAATGCGTCGTCCTTCTGCTGATTGAACGTGAGCGCCGTGCTGTCGCTGCCGTTCTCGCTGAACTGGCGCACCACGATCTTCTGCCACATGAGCTTGGCGAACGGCCCGTGGTGCCAGTCGCGGTAGCTGAACCAGTAGCCGCCGAGCAGGCGCACGAAGTTGTGGTAGCCGCGCGTGCTGCCGGACTCCTGGCGGGTGGTGGCGCCGAGTGCGATGTTGCGCGTCGTCCCGTAGTCGAGCGAGGCAAGCGACAGCGTGCCGCCCAGGTACCACGGGCCCTGGCCGTAGCCGATGTAGGCCGTCATCACCGGCTCGCGCAGCTTGAAGTCACCGCCGCCGTTGCCGAAATCGCCGCGGTACTCGCTGTACGAGAACTGCAGGCCGCCGAGCATGCGCTCGGTCAGCCGCATGTCCGCGCCCACCGAGATGGTGTTGATATCGCCGTTGCCCGACAGGCTGTTGCCGAAGATGTCGGCATCCGCGTAGTCGTATGCGGCCCACGGCTGGATCTTGCCCGAAGGCGCGGGTGCCGCGATCGACGACATCATGCGGGCGTCCAGGGTGCGCCAGTTGGCGCG
>JADLEZ010000550.1 GCA_020845855.1 Burkholderiales bacterium | reverse complement strand
GCCAGCACGTCGTAGGCGGCGGCCACGTCGAAGTCGGGATGCGCGGCGCTGAACGACGCGAGCGCGCCGCCACGCGCGAAGGCGTCGAGCAACGATTCGGCGAGGGCGGCGACCGTCGCTGCGTTCACGGCACGAGGCCGATCCGCCGCAAGATGAGCGTGATGCCGAGCCAGACGGCGGTGGCGATCACCATGCCGGCAATCGCCGCGAGCAACGCGCCCAGCACGCGCGGCAGGTCGAGGCCGTGGAAGAGCGCCCAGCCCGCGACCCCGCCGGCGGCGCCGCTGACGAGGATGCCGAGCACGCTCCAGAGGATTTCGCCGGGCGTGTGCTTCAAGGGATTACCCCGGAAACGTGCGCTCCCACTCGCCGCGGTCGAAGCCAACCAGGATTCCCTCGTCCGACTCGACCACCGGCCGCCGGATCGCGGTCGGGTTCGCCACCATGAGGGTGATCGCAGATCGCTCGTCGACGATTCGCGCCTGCGCCTCCGGCTCGAGCTTTTTCCACGTGGTGCCGCGGCGGTTGAGCAGCGTCTGCCATCCCGCTGCGGCGCACCATGCGGCGATCTTCTCGCGCGTGGGCGGGCTCTTCTTGAAGTCGACAAAACGGTGCGTCACGCCCCGCTGCGCCAGCCACTGGCGAGCTTCCTTGACGGTGTCGCAATTGGTGATCCCGTACACGTTCATGCCGCCTCCCCTAAGGCCCGGTAGAACAGGTGTTTTCCCCGCCTCGGACGCAATTTTAATCGTGAATGTCGCCATTGCGTTACACCGCCCCTCGAAACCGGCGAAGCGGGGCAGGTTTAGAATGCCGCTTTCGCGATGCCGGATAGCCGTCCTCCTGTCGACCCGTCCGCCCGTCCCGCGGTGCGCGCGCTCGCGGCGTCGCTCATCCGCGAAGTGGCCAACGAGGGCATGGGCGACCCGGACGTGCTGCCGTTCTGGTTCGGCGAGCCGGACGAGGTCACGCCGGACTTCATTCGCGAGGCCGCGGCCGCGTCGCTCGCCCGCGGCGAGACCTTCTACACCCAGAACTTTGGCATTCCGCCGCTGCGCGCGGCTATCGCGCGGTACGTGAGCGGCTTGCATCGGCCGACCGCCGAGGCCAGCATCGCGGTAACGGCCTCCGGCATGTCGGCGCTGATGCTCGTGGTCGAGGCGCTGGTGGCGCCGGGCGATCGCGTGGTGGCGGTCACGCCGCTGTGGCCGAATCTCACCGAGATCCCGAAGATCCTCTCGGCCGATGTCGAGTGCGTGCCGCTCGCCTGCGATCGCGGTGAATGGCGCCTCGACCTCGACCGGCTGCTGGCGGCGCTCACGCCCGGCACCCGCCTCCTCCTCGTCAACTCGCCCAACAACCCCACCGGGTGGACGCTCACGCGCGAAGAGCAGGCGGCGATCCTCGAGCGCTGCCGCCGGCACGGCATCTGGCTCGTCGCCGACGACGTCTACGAGCGGCTCTACTACCGCGAAGATGTCGCCGCGGCACCCTCGTTCCTCCACCTCGCGCAACCCGAAGAGCGCGTGGTGTCGACCAACAGCTTTTCCAAATCGTGGCTGATGACCGGCTGGCGCCTGGGCTGGATCGTGGCACCCGCCGCGCTGATGCCGGACCTGGGCAAGTTGATCGAGTACAACACCTCGTGCTCGCCCGCGTTCGTGCAGCACGCGGGCAGCGTGGCGATCACGCAGGGCGAGCCGACGGTCACGCGCACCCGCACGCGCTTTCGCCGCGCGCGCGATTACCTCGTCGCCGCGCTCGCGCAACTGCCCGGCATCGAGGTCGCCGCACCCGCGGGGGCCATGTACGCGTTCTTTCGCGTCGACGGGCTCGCCGACAGCTTCGCGTTCTGCAAGCGCCTCGTGCGGGAGGCCCACCTGGGCCTCGCACCCGGACGCGCATTCGGGCCGGAAGGCGAAGGATTCGTGCGCTGGTGCTTCGCGTCCGACGAGGCGCGGCTCGCCGAGGGCGTGGCGCGGCTCGCGGGGTTCATGAAGTGAGTCTCGCCGCTGTCGAGATCAAGGCCTTCGTGCCGGCGCTCGACTTCGCGGCGGCAAAGGAGTTCTATCTCGCCCTCGGCTTCGAGATCCCTTGGTCCAGCGACGACCTCGCGTATGTCCGCCACGGCGGCACGAGCTTCCTGCTGCAGTCGTTTCCGCACCCCGACTTCGTCGCCAACTACATGATGCATCTGCTGGTCGAGGACGTCGACGGCTGGCACTGGCACGTGCGTGACAGCGGCGTGGTCGAGCGTTTCGGCGTGAAGGTCGGCGACCCCGAGGATCGCCCGTGGAAGATGCGCGACTTCACGCTGACCGACCCGAGCGGTGTTCTATGGCGCATCGCACAGGACCTCTCATGACAGTCTCCGATACGTGGCAACAAGGCGATCCCTACGAGCGTTACATCGGGCGCTGGAGCCGCGAGGTCGCGCCGAAGTTCCTCGAATGGCTTGCCGTCCCCAAGGGCCGCAAGTTCGCCGACATCGGCTGCGGCACCGGCGCGCTCGCCGGCGCGATCCTCGCCCATTGCGCGCCGTCGCTGGTGGTCGGCGTCGAGCCCTCGCCGGGGTTCGCCAAGTCGGCGAAGGAGAACCTCGCAGGCCGCGCACTCGTCTTCCAGGGTAGTGCTACGTCGATTCCGCTCGACGACGACGCGGTCGACGTGGTGGTCTCGGGACTCGTGCTCAACTTCGTGCCCGACCCGCGCGCCGCGCTGATCGAGATGGCGCGCGTCGCTCACAACGACGGCACCGTCGCCGCGTACGTGTGGGACTACGCCGGCAAGATGCAGCTCATCCGCCGGTTCTGGGACGCGGCGGTCGAGCTCGATCCGGCAGCGAAGGCGTTGGACGAAGGACCCCGCTTTCCGCTGTGCAATCCCGATGCGCTGGCCGAGCTCTTCGCGGGAGCGGGCCTGCGCGACGTGGCGACGACGACCCTCGACGTGCCGACGAAGTTCACGAGCTTCGACGACTACTGGCAGCCGTTCGAAGGCGGCCAGGGGCCCGCGCCCGCCTACGCGATGTCGCTCGACGAGGCCGCCCGCACGCGCTTGCGCGAGCACCTGCGCACGCGCCTGCCGGTCACCGGCAAGGGCGCCATCTCGCTCACCGCGCGCGCGTTCGGGGTACGGGGGACGGTCGCGAAGTGACCGTCGGCGGATCCTCGGCGCCCCACCTCCAGAGCGGCTCGCCATGTTAGGCTCGCTCGCATGAGCATCATCGCCGTCGG
>JADLEZ010000549.1 GCA_020845855.1 Burkholderiales bacterium | reverse complement strand
GGTGCACCAACACCTTACAGGCCATGCTCCTGCACTACTACTACCCCGAACGCATGGTGGACGAAGGTCACGATGCGGCGGCGACGGAAGTCCGGCGGCACGCGGAAGCGCGTATCGGCGGCATGCTGGATGTGCTCGAGGCTCACATGGCATCGCACGGCAGGCCTTGGCTTCTCGGCGAGGACTACAGCGTCGTCGATCCTTTCGCGCTGATGCTGTGCCGCTGGACGCGCAACTTCGCGCGCCCTGCGCGCAGCCTGCCGCACGTGGGCCCGTACCTCACGCGCGTGCTCGCGCGGCCGGCGGTGCAGCGCGCGTTCGCGGCCGAGAAGCTCACCCAACCCCTCGTGTAGCCGGGGGCTCCCCCAGCGCCCGCGCCATCGCGGCGATCGTCGGGCGCGGCCTGCAGGATCGCCTCGACCAGAGGCGCGATAGCACTGAGTAAGTGCTCACAATTGTCGAGCACGACCAGCGCGCGGCGCGCCGCCAGGGCGGTGCCCAGCGATGCGTCCGAGGCCTTGACAAGGGCGCCGTGGTCGGCGTCCGCACGGGCGAGTACCAGGACGGCGTAGCCGTCTACCGGTTGCCGACGATCACCGTGTCGGTCAAGCGCAGCGAGGAGCTCGCCAAGATGGCGCGGGAGCAAGCCATCGCCAGCAACGCCCGGCAATGATCACCCGTGCAGCGCGACGCGCGCTGCCGCGCCGAGCGCTGCCTGGGCGGCGCGCGCCGACGGGGCATACCGCGCCGCCCGCAGGAACCCGTGCGGCAGCCCGAGCGCCTCGACGAGCGCCGCCCGCCCGCCCGCGCGGGATAACCTTGCCGCGAGCGCCGCGCCTTCGTCGCGCAGCGGATCGAGCTCCGCGACGACGACGTGCGCGGGCGGCAGGTTGGCGAGCGAGTCGCGCGTGGGCACCGCGCGCGGCCCGCTGTCGTCCGCGCCCGGCGGAAGGTACTGGCGCCAGTACCACTGCATATCCTCGCGCGTGAGTGTGGACGAGGCCGCGTGCTCGCGGTAACTCGGCGTGTCGAATACGGGCTCGACGACCGGATAGATCAGGAGCCGGAACGCGACTCGCGGTCCCGCCCGGTCGCGCGCCTCGATCGCGCAACCGAGTGCCAAATGCGCGCCCGCGCTGTCGCCGGCGACGGCGATGCGGCGCGGATCGATGTGGAGGTCCGGCGCACGCTGCGCGAGCCACGCGAGCGCGGCGTAGGCGTCGTCGTTCGGCGCCGGATACGGGCTTTCCGGCGAGCGGCGGTAATGCACGCTCGCGACGAGCGCGTCGGCGTCCTGCGCGAGCGCGGCGGCAACCCCATCGTGGGTGGCGAGGCTTCCGGCGACCCAGCCGCCGCCGTGGAGGTAGACGATTCCCGGCAGGACGCCTGCCCGCGGTCGGTACAGACGCACCGCCAGCTCGCGGCCCGGTAGCGTGATCCACGTGTCGGTGCGCGCAACCGTATCCTCCGGCGCTGGGAAGCGCCGTGCGATGAGCTCCATGCGCTCGCGCCGCGCATCCGGCGCCGTGGACGCGAGCGGCGGGACGGCGGCGGCGACGCGGGCTAGGTAGTCGGCGAATCCGCTATCGAGGGACATGGGCAACGGCGCGGTGCGGCACGTGGAATCGGCCGCATTCTATTCCGTTCGGCGCGATTCTTGCTGTTGCGTTCGCCCTCCCCAGGAGAAGAACGATGACAAGGAGGTTGGCGATCGCTGCTTGCGTCGTTGCGGCCATGCAGGTGTTGCTGGACGTGCCGCAGGCATCCGCAGCCTCCACCCCGGAGGCGGACGTCGCGTCCCTCGTCGACGAAGCGTGCCGTCTCCTACGCACCGATCCGGAGATTCGCGCCCGCTTTCCAGGCGCGGTGGACCTGTGCACCCCCGGCGCGCCGGCCGCCCCCGCTTGCGAGACGCGCCCCATGTCCGCATGCCTACGCGACGCATTGTGCGCGGCGCATACCACCATCGTGTGCGATCGCAACCCCTGCCCGCCCGGAGGACCCGCTCGATCGACGTGCATCGCCGGGACGATCGAGCGGCTCGCGGCCAGCATCGTGCGGTATCCGCTGTGCATCCGCTCCGGCGGCACGTGGCAACCTTACCTGCCGGTATCACCGCAGGCGCAGTGGCGCGGCACCTGCTCGTGCATGGGCCCGTCGGCGAACGCGATCGCGTTCACCCGGAATGGCTACCCCGCCAGCGACCTTCCGCGTCCCTTGCGCTACTTTGTGCAGGGCCGGGGCTGCGTGACCGAGGATGCGCTATGCCGCGAGCAGAAGGGGACGTGGGTCGTCAAGGTCCCCCAGCAACCATGGGAGCCGCCGCGCTGCGAGATCGATGGCCGGGAGGTGCTCTGGCGCTACCAGCTGCGCGTGGACTTCGCCGACTGATCGTCCACGCCGCTACCATGCGTCCCGGTATCCGGGCAGGCACGCGGATCATGCCACCATTGACGCGACCAGGCGCCGCCGCCAGCGGCAACAGCGCGCCCGCCCGTTGCGTCGAGCGTCTGTGGGAGGAAGGCGCGCAGCCGCTCAGCGCGCGCATGGAGGAGCTGATCAAGGCGGATGTCCGGGGGCGGTAGTATCTTTGGCGGGATGCGCGATGCCCCGCCCGATCCTTCCACGACCGATGCGGCGTCGGTCGCGCGCGGTCTCGGCGTCGACCCGGCGCGGGGGCTGACCGCGGCGGAAGCCGCGCGGCGCCTCGCCCGTGACGGCCCCAACGAGGTCGCGCCCGCGATGCCGGTCGCCCGCTGGCGCCGGGTGCTGGCGCAATTGCGCGATCCCCTCGTCTATCTCCTGCTCGCCGCGGTCGCGATCTCGCTCGTCGCCTGGGCGAGCGAGGGCGCGCACGG
>JADLEZ010000548.1 GCA_020845855.1 Burkholderiales bacterium | reverse complement strand
TCGACTCTGACCCCAATTGCCGGGTGGTGTATAAAGTTCCCCCATGAACGCCCCCGCCGAGCTGCCCGCGCGCACCGCGCGAGTCGACCGCAAGACGGCCGAGACCGACATTGCCGTCGAGATCGATCTCGACGGCAGCGGGCGCGCCGACCTCGCCACCGGGGTGCCGTTCCTCGACCACATGCTCGACCAGCTCGCCCGCCACGGCATGCTCGACCTCACGGTGCGCGCGCAGGGCGACCTGCACGTCGACGCGCACCACACCGTCGAGGACATCGGCATCACGCTGGGACAGGCGTTCAAGTCGGCGGCCGGCGACAAGCAAGGCATCGCGCGCTACGGCCACGCCTACGTGCCGCTGGACGAGGCGCTGTCGCGCGTGGTGATCGACCTGTCCGGGCGCCCCGGCCTTACGTTCCACGTGCCGTTCACGCGCGCGATGATCGGCACCTTCGACGTCGACCTCACGCACGAGTTCTTCCAGGGCTTCGTCAACCACGCCCTCGTCACCCTGCACGTGGACAACCTGCGCGGCGACAACGCGCATCACCAGTGCGAGACGGTGTTCAAGGCCTTCGCGCGGGCATTGCGAATGGCCTGCGCGCGCGACCCGCGGGCCGGGACTGCGATTCCGTCGACAAAAGGCTCGCTGTAGGCAGTTCGCGCCCGCGGGTCAGGTATCAGAGGTCAGGGAACAGGGAACAGACAAACCCGCTCCGACCGTTGCAATGCGCCGCCGAGATTTTTCTGTTACCTGTTATCTGTTACCTGAACATGATCGTCGTCGTCGATTACGGCATGGGCAACCTGCGCTCGGTGGCGAAGGCGCTCGCGCATGTCGCGCCCGCCACGCGCGTGGTCGTGTCGGCCGACGCGGCGACCATCCGTGCCGCCGACCGCGTGGTGCTGCCCGGCCAGAGCGCCATGCCCGACTGCATGGCGGGCCTTATCGCGAGCGGCCTCGTCGGCGTCGTGCGCGACGTCCTGTCCGACCGCCCCTTTCTCGGCATCTGCCTCGGCCTGCAGATGCTGTTCGAGGCAAGCGAGGAAGGACCGACTTCCTGCCTCGGCGCGATCGCGGGGCGCGTCGTGCGCTTCCGGGACGAAGCGATGATGGCCGGCGGCGAGCGTCTGAAAGTGCCGCACATGGGGTGGAGCCCGGTGCGGCAGGTGCGCCCGCATCCGCTGTGGGCGGGTGTGCAGGACGGCGCCCGCTTCTACTTCGCGCACAGCTTCCACCCGGTGCCCGCCGACCCGGCGGTCACCGCGGCGACCGTCGACTACGGGGCGCCGTTTACTTGCGCCATCGCGCGGGCTAATATCTTCGCTACCCAGTTCCATCCGGAAAAAAGCCAGCGCGCCGGCCTGCGCCTTCTCGCCAACTTCGTCACCTGGGACGGCTGCCCCTGACCCTTCCTTCACGCGCCTCCCCATCGCGGCTCGCCCCGCCTCGCCCTCTCCTTCGCAGCCAACCGTCGCGGCCATGCAAATCATTCCCGCCATCGACATCAAGGACGGCCACTGCGTCCGCCTGAAGCAGGGCGACATGCAGTCGGTGACGGTGTTCTCCGAGGATCCGGCGGCGATGGCGCAGCACTGGCTCGAGCAGGGCGCCCAGCGGCTCCATCTCGTCGACCTCAACGGCGCGGTGGCCGGGCGGCCGCGTAACGAGCTCGCGATCCGCGAGGTGGTGAGCGTGGTCGGCGAGGAGATCCCGCTGCAACTGGGGGGCGGCATCCGCGACCTCGACACCATCGAGCGCTACCTCGACGACGGCATCAGCTACATCGTGATCGGCACCGCGGCGGTGAAGAACCCCGGCTTCCTGCACGATGCGTGCTCGGCGTTCCCGGGCCACATCCTGGTCGGGCTCGACGCGCGCGAGGGCAAGGTCGCGACCGACGGCTGGTCGAAGATGACCGGCCACGACGTGGTGGACCTCGCGCGCAAGTTCGAGGACTACGGCGTGGAGGGCATCATCTACACCGACATCGGCCGCGACGGCATGCTGAGCGGCATCAATATCGACGCGACGGTCAAGCTCGCGCGCGAGATCAAGCTGCCGGTGATCGCCTCGGGCGGGCTCGCGTCGATCGCCGACGTGCAGAAGCTCGCGCAGCACGAGGCCGACGGCATCATCGGCGCCATCGCCGGCCGCGCGATCTACGAAGGCACGCTGAACTTCAAGGAAGCGCTGAAAGCGGCGAATCGCGGCTGATGGGTCTTGCGAAGCGCATCATTCCCTGCCTCGACATCGCCGACGGGCGCGTGGTCAAGGGCGTGAACTTCGTCAACCTGCGCGACGCGGGCGACCCCGTCGAAGTCGCGCGCCGCTACGACGAGCAAGGCGCGGACGAGCTCGCGTTCCTCGACATCCGGGCGAGTGTGGAGAAGCGCGGCCTCCTGTACGACATGATCGAGGCCGTCGCCTCGCAGGTGTTCATCCCGCTGACGGTGGGCGGCGGGGTCAGCGCCGTGGAGGACATCCGCGCGTTGCTGAACGCGGGCGCCGACAAGGTCAGCATCAACACTTCGGGCGTGCAGAACCCGGACCTGATCGGCGAGGCGTCGGCGCGCTACGGCGCGCAGTGCATCGTGTCGGCGATCGACGCCAAGAAGTGCGCGGTAGACCGGTGGCAGGTGTACATACACGGCGGCCGGACCGCCACCGGCATCGATACCGTGGAATGGGCGGAGGAGGTGGTGGCGCTCGGCGCCGGCGAGATCCTGCTCACCAGCATGGACCGCGACGGGGCGCGTACCGGCTTCGACCTGCGGCTCACGCGCGCGGTGGTGGAGGCGGTGGACGTGCCGCTGATCGCATCCGGGGGTGTGGGTTCGCTGCGGGACCTCGTCGACGGCATCAAGGAGGGCGGCGCCGATGCCGTGCTCGCGGCGTCGATCTTCCACTACGGCGAGTTCACGATCGGGCAGGCCAAGGCGGCGATGGCCGCCGCCGGGATCGAGGTGCGCACGTGAGCGGGGATGGGAGCGATCGCGAATCGG
>JADLEZ010000547.1 GCA_020845855.1 Burkholderiales bacterium | reverse complement strand
CGCCCTGACGCTGCACGGCGATGTCGCCTTCGATCAGGCAGACGATGTCGCGATCGGCGGCCGCCTTGCCCCACACGTCGGTGCCGCGGATGCCGGCCGTCACGGTCGCGATGCGGATGTCGATGCGCCGCTCGCCGCGAAAACGCGCCGCGACCTGGGTCGTGAAGCGGAAGGCGCCCTGCAGCACGTCGAGGGATGCGGTGACGACGTTGCGCTGCGCCTCGCGCCCGACGGCGATCCGGTCGAGCGCGAGCCGCCCCTCCTCGCCGAGCTTGACCAGACTGCCCTCGGGCATGCGCAGCAGCACGCGCGCGTTGCGGCCGCTTACCACGCGGTCGCGCTCGTCGAGCTGCATACCGGGCGCGAGCGGCTCGCGGCGACCGTCGCGCTCCACCCAGGCTGGCGACTGCACGGCCTCGACCAGCACGGCGGCCGCAGCGATCGGCAGGTACAGCGCGAGCAGCGAGGCAAGCAGGGCGGTGGCGAACTTCATCGGTGTTCTCCCCTGGGCGATGGCCGTCGGTGGCGCCGGACGACGGTGGGCGGCGGCAGCCCGCGGCAGGCTCCGGCACTGGTCCAGATCCGATATACGGCGGGAATGCCGAGGTGGATGCAGTATACTTTTGCGTTCGCTGCCAAGGAGTTCGCTCCGCAGCCGGCACCGATGGGCCGGCCGCGGCGCTGCTTGGCGAGCCAGCCGGCCATCCACATCGCGGCCATCCCCCCGACGCATACGAAGCGGCAAGATCGCCATGCAACAGCATTACCGCCCGAAGGACATCGAAGCGCGCGCTCAGGCCTACTGGAACGAGCACCAGTGTTTCCGCGCTCTGGAGGACTCGACGAGACCCAAGTATTACTGCCTGTCGATGTTCCCCTACCCCTCGGGCAAGCTGCACATGGGGCACGTGCGCAACTATACCATCGGGGACGTTCTCTCCCGGTACTACCGCATGCGCGGCCACAACGTGCTGCAGCCCATGGGCTGGGACGCCTTCGGCCTGCCCGCGGAGAACGCCGCGATGGCGAACCGCCAGCCGCCCGCGGCATGGACGTACGACAACATCGCCTACATGAAGCGGCAGCTCCAGTCGCTCGGTTTCGCGATCGACTGGGAGCGCGAGCTCGCCACCTGCCGGCCCGAGTACTACCGCTGGAACCAGTGGCTCTTCCTGCGCATGCTGGAGAAGGGGCTCGTCTACAAGAAGACCGGCGTCGTCAACTGGGATCCGGTCGACCAGACCGTGCTCGCCAACGAACAGGTGATCGACGGCCGCGGCTGGCGGACCGGGGCGCTGGTCGAGAAGCGCGAGATCCCGATGTACTACATGCGGATCACCGCCTACGCGCAGGAGCTGCTCGAGTCGCTCGAACGCCTGCCCGGATGGCCGGAGCGCGTGAAGATCATGCAGGCCAACTGGATCGGCCGCAGCGAGGGGGTCGAGTTCAGCTTCGCCGTCGACGGTTCCGACGAGCGCATCAAGGTCTTCACCACCCGCGCCGACACCATCATGGGCGCGACGTTCGTGGCGATCGCCGCCGAGCACCCGTTCGCGCTCGCCTGCGGCCGCAACGACCCCGCGCTCGCCGAGTTCATCGAGAAGTGCCGCAAGGGCGGCGTGATGGAGGCCGAGGTCGCCACCCGCGCGAAGGAAGGCATGTTCACCGGCCGCCACGCGCTGCACCCGGTCTCCGGCGAGAAGATCCCGATCTGGATCGCGAACTACGTGCTGTGGGGCTACGGCGAGGGCGCGATCATGGTCGTGCCGGCGCACGACCAGCGCGACTTCGAGTTCGCCACCAAGTACGGCCTGCCGATCAAGGCGGTGGTGAAGCCGCTCGCCACCACGCTCGACCTTCCGCTGGAGCGCGCCTACGAGGAATACGGCGTGTGCTTCGCCTCGGGCGAGCTCGACGACCTCGACTTCGCCGCGGCCTCGGCCCGGGTGGCCGCGCTGTTCGAGGCGAAGGGCATCGGCGGCAAGCGCGTCCAGTACCGCCTGCGCGACTGGGGCATCTCCCGCCAGCGCTACTGGGGCACCCCGATCCCCCTCGTCTACTGCGGCGCCTGCGGTGACGTTCCCGTGCCGGACGATCAGCTCCCCGTGGTGCTGCCGGAGGACTGCGTGCCGGACGGCTCCGGCAATCCGCTCGCGAAGCGGGCCTCCTTCGTGCAGACGACCTGCCCGAAATGCGGCGCGGCGGCCCGGCGCGAGACGGACACGATGGACACCTTCGTCGACTCGTCCTGGTACTACATCCGCTACGCCTGCCCCGATCAGACCGCAGTCATGGCCGACGAGCGGGCACGTTACTGGCTGCCCGTCGACCAGTACATCGGCGGCATCGAGCACGCGATCCTGCACCTGCTCTACTCGCGCTTCTGGACCAAGGTGATGCGCGACATCGGCCTCACCGGGTTCGACGAGCCCTTCACCAACCTGCTCACGCAGGGCATGGTCGTGGCCGACACCTACTACCGCGAGGCGGGCGACGGCAAGAAGCAGTGGTTCAACCCGGTCGAGGTCGAAGTGGACCACGACGCCAAGGGACGGCCCGTCGCCGCCCGACTCACCGCGGACGGCCAGCCGGTCGTGATCGGCGGCATCGAGAAGATGTCGAAGTCCAAGAACAACGGCGTCGACCCGCAGACCCTCATCGACGAATACGGCGCCGACACCGCGCGCTGCTACATCATGTTCGCCTCTCCGCCCGAGCAGTCGCTCGAATGGTCCGACTCCAGCGTCGAGGGCGTGGCGCGATTCCTGCGCCGGCTGTGGACCAGCGCACAGGACTTCCGCGCGGCCGCAGCCGCCGCCGGCCCGATCCCCGCGCTCGATGCGACCTGGGCGGCGGTGCGTCGCGAGATCCACGCGAACCTGAGTCAGGCCAACTACGACATCGCCCGCCACCAGTTCAACACCGTGGTGTCCGCGGCGATGAAGATGCTCAACGCGATCGAGCGCGCCTCGAAGGACGCCCACCCCGCCCGCGCCGCGGTGATCGCCGAGGGACTGAACCTGATGCTGCGCATGCTCTCGCCGATCACCCCGCACATCTGCCATCAGCTCTGGCAGGATCTCGGCTTCGGCGAGGACATCCTCGCCGCCCCCTGGCCCGAGCACGACCCGCAGGCCCTCGTCGAGGCCGAGATCGAGATCGTCGTGCAGGTGAACGGCAAGCTGCGCGGCACCATCCGCGTGCCGAAGGACGCCACGCGCGAGGCGATCGAGGCCGCGGCCCTCGGCAATACCGCGGTGCGCAAGTTCATCGGCGACCAGCCGCCGAAGAAGATCGTGGTCGTACCCGGCCGCCTGGTCAACATCGTCGTCTGAGCACCCGACAGGAGCCCCCGCGATGCGCATCCTCACGATCATGGCACTGGCCCTCGCGCTCGGCGGCTGCGGCTTCCAGCTCCGCGGGCCCGCCCAACTGCCCTTCACCACCCTGCACGTCGAGGGCGTGGCGCGATTCCTGCGCCGGCTGTGGACCAGCGCACAGGACTTCCGCGCGGCCGCAGCCGCCGCCGGCCCGATCCCCGCGCTCGAT
>JADLEZ010000546.1 GCA_020845855.1 Burkholderiales bacterium | reverse complement strand
GGCGAGGTCGTGACCGGCGGCGACGTCGGCACGCGGGTCGGAATTCCCTGGCTCGGCCACACCTGCGGCGCATGCTTTTATTGCCGGACGCACGCCGAGAACCTGTGCGACGCGCCCCTGTTCACGGGCTACACTCGCGACGGCGGGTACGCCGAGTTGGCGGTGGCCGACGCGCAGTACTGCTTTGCGTTGCCCGACGGATACGGCGACGCCGAGATCGCGCCGTGGCTGTGCGCGGGCCTCATCGGCTATCGCGCGCGGGCGAAGGCCGGCCTGCGGACAAAGGTCACCCCATACCCGCTGGCGCAAGCCAACGAGGCACTCGACGACTTGCGCAGCGGCCGGCTGACCGGCGCCGCCGTGCTGACGATCGGCGGCTGACCGGCTGCCCCTTGCGGGGTAAGTCAAGGCTATGCGAAGGGCTCGCGCGCGTCTTACTCGTCCGTCTCGGCGCTAGGTCTAGGGACCTGTCGTCGAGACCAGACATCCGACCCACCGTGAGCCGCGGCATCCCCTAATTCCGGCGCGGGCCGGCGGCTTCATCCATGAATGGCGCTGCCACCGACGCGTTGATCTTGCAGTCGAGCAGAATCGGACCGTCGGGTTCCGCCAGCAGCGGCGCAAGCGCGCGCAACTCGTCGAGCGTGCGCACCGTGGCGGTCTGAAACCCGAAGGCCTCGGCCACGTGTGCGAAGTCGACGTCTGGAAACGTGGAGCTTGCCACCGGCATGTCGTGGGCCTTGAGATAGTGCAGCTCGGCACCGTATGCGCAGTCGTTCATCACCGCGATGATCAGCGGCACACCTTCGCGCACGACGGTTTCCAGCTCGCCCAGCGTCATGAACAGGCCGCCGTCACCCACGACGAACACTGTAGGACGTTCAGGCGAACCGATCGCGAAGCCGAGCGCCGTTCCGAATCCCATCCCGACCGAGGCGAAATCGCTCGTCATCTTCACGTTCGCCGGACCCGGCACCGACAGATACGTGAACGCTTGCAGCATGTTGCCGGCGTCGTAGACGACGTTGCGGTCCCTGGGCAGGAGTCGATCCAGCTCGATCGCGCACAGGCGGGGGTCCATGGTTCGCGGCGTCTCGGCCGCCTCGAAGTCGCGCGCAGGATCGAAATTCGCGAGCGAACGCCAGACCGCCTCGTCGTGCAGCGGCTTCTCCGTGCGCGCGGGTAATGCTTCCAGCAATTGCTCCGCGGCGAGGCGCGCATCCGCGACCACGGCAACGTCCGCGGGATACCATCGGCCGATGTTCGCGCGCACTTCTTCCACATGGATCATCGGCGCCGCGGCGGGCAACGCGAGTCCCATGCTCGTCGTGCGCTGCGTCAGCGCGGCGCCGAAAGCGACGATGCAGTCGGCCTGATCGATAATGCGACGACCCGCCGAGTGGGAGAACGAGCCGACGACCCCGCAGTTGAGCCGATGGCCGCGAAACATGTCCTTCGCCTTGGCTGTAGTCGCCATTGCCGCGCCAACGTGATCCGCAAGCCGTATCAGCGCATCGCGTGCGCCCGCGCGATGCGCGCCACGGCCTGCCAGCAGGAGTGGGCGACGACTCTTCCCAAGCAGCGCAGCGGAGCTTTCGATCGCGGCGGTGCGAGCGCGTCTGGGCGTTCGTTCGCCCTCCGCGACAGACCCGGGGTCCGTTGCGGCAACGTCGATCATGCCCTTCTGCACGTTAACGGGCAGGAGTAACGCAACGGCGCCCTCCCGGGTAGCCGACACGGCCTCAGCCAGCGTCCGCCGCGCGGTGGTCGCGTCGGTCGCGATGAGCGTGCGCAAGCCCGCGGCCCGCAGCACCCCGACTGCGTCAAACGCCTTGGTGTCAGGGCCGTACGCGTCGGGGGACAACGGGGCTGTCGACGGATATCCCAACACGAGCAGGACACGCGAGCCGCTGCGCTGGGCGTACGTCGCGCCGTGGAGCCCGTTGGCCGTGGCCGGGCCGCGGCCCAGCACCGCGATGCCAAGGCCGCCGGTAGCCGCGGCGTAGCCCTCCGCCATGGCAATTGCATTGTTCTCATGGCGTGCAGCATGGAAGCGCACGCCCATCGCATCCAGCGCCGCGATGAGCAACGCAGTATCGTCGCTCATGAGACCGAATGCGTGCGAAACGCCAAGCTTCCGGAGATCGGACGCGAGAGCCTCGTAGGCGGGGATGGAGGCCATTGCCCTACTCGTACTTGGCGAGCTCGATCTTCGCGAGCTGATTGCGATGCACTTCGTCCGGACCGTCCGCAAGGCGCAGCATGCGCGCCGTTGCATAGGCCGACGCGACGCCGACGTCGTTGTTGGTACCGCCGCCCCCGTACGACTGCACGACCCAATCGATGACCTTGCATGCCATGTTCGGTGCCGCCACCTTTATCATGGCGATCTCGGCTCGGGCGGCCTTGTTGCCGACGGTATCCATCATGTACGCGGCCTTGAGCGTGAGCAACCGGCATTGGTCGATCGCGATGCGCGCCTCGGCGATGCGTTCGCGCGTAACCCCCTGGTCGGAAATCGGGCGGCCGAACGCAACGCGCGACTTGGTCCGCTTGCACATGAGCTCGAGCATCCGCTCTGACAGCCCGATGAGACGCATGCAATGATGAATACGCCCGGGCCCCAGCCGACCCTGTGCGATCTCGAAGCCTCGGCCTTCGCCGAGCAGCATGTTCGACGCTGGGACCCGCACGTTCTCGAAGACGACCTCCGACGCGCGGTCGGGGACCCCGTAAAAGCCGAACACGGCGATGGCGCGTGCGACCTTGACGCCCGGCGCGTCCATGGGCACGAGGATCATCGATTGCTGGCGGTGACGGTCCGGGTTGTCGGGATCGGTCTTGCCCATGAAGATGCAGATCTTGCAGCGCGGGTCGGTGGCGCCGGTCGTGTACCACTTGTGTCCGTTGGCGACATAGTGCTCGCCGTCCCTCACGATCGACGCCTCGACGTTGGTCGCGTCGCTGGAAGCGACTGTCGGCTCGGTCATCGCGAAGCACGACCTGATCTCCCCCTGCAGGAGCGGATCTAGCCAGCGCGCCTTCTGTTCCGCCGTGCCGTAGAGCATCAGCGTTTCCATGTTGCCGGTGTCCGGCGCGTTGCAGTTGAAGCACTCCGGGGCGAGGAGCGACCGCCCCATGATCTCGCACAAATGCGCGTACTCGAAGTTCGTGAGCCCCCCTCGTGATGCTTCGCTGGGACGAACAGATTCCACAGACCCTCCGCGCGCGCCTTGGGCTTCAACTCTTCGACGATGGGATACGTCTTCCACGGTCCGAGCCGTTCTGCCTCTTCGAAGTAACGGCGCTCGTTGGGATAGACGTGCTGCTCCATGAACCCGTGGAGTCGTTGCACAAGCTCGCGAACCTTTGTCGAAGCCTCGAAGAACATGAAAACCTCTCGCTCCCCTTACATGATGAAGGAACCGTCCGCCAGACGCACGACGGTTCCGCACAGCTCGACCGACTCCATTCGCGCCATGATCGTCGGATCTTTGGATTGCACAATGGCGCGTCCACCCACCGCATCGACGACCGCAACGCCGCGTCGAGGTTCGCCGCGCTCGTACAGTACCGTGTAACCCGCAATCGCCGCGTCGCCGGTGGCCAACTCGACGATCGGCACGGTCTTGGTGGCACGGTTGACGTCCTCGGACACGTCGCGGAGCACGAAGCCGTTGCGCGCAGGTTCGCGCGACCACACGCCGAACGCCTGCTTGGTCAAAACGCCCGACACCGACGACACGAGCCCGTGCCGGCCGCGTCCTTGGCGCAGCAGCTCGGCAATGCGGCACGTCGCCTGGATCACGTAGTTGTTGTACGGACCGCCCGCAAAGGCCATCGACCCGGTGACGGTGAGATCGCGCGAAAGCGGCAGCCCGATCTCGGCAGCGTAGGCCTCGACGGCGACCGGAAAGCATGTGTACAGATCGACAAGTTCGACATCGGAGAGCGACAGATCTCCGGCATCGAGGGCAGCGCGGGCGGCGATGCGCGCACCAGGACATGCCGCGAGGTCGCCGCGACTTGTCACCGCCGCCATGTCGTTCGACTCAGTGCTTGCCACCGGATAAATGCGCTTTTCCAGCGGGATCCCGAGGTCGTCCGCGCGCTTCGCCGAGCAGAACAGCAGCGCACCGGCCTGGTCGACGTTCCACGTCGAGCAATGGAGCTTCGTATATGGGAATGCCTGCATCGGATTACGCTCCGATGCGTTACGAATCGTGTCGGGATCGATGCGCCTACGATTCCATGCCGCTGGATTCTCGGCGGCGATCTCCGAAAAGCGACCGTACATCGCGGCAAGGCGGTCTCGATGCTCGTCGACCGACCAGCGGTTCCGTGCGCGGTACGCGCTTTCCATGATTGCGTAAAGGCCGACCGGCATCTTGATACCCGCCCGCAGCTCGGCAGGATGAAGCAGCTCGTCCTTCGGCGCTAGCGAGATCAGCGGCGCATCGTCCTGCTGGCGCTCATGCGCCCGCGCACCCTGAATCTGGGCACGTAGGATGCGATAGCCCGTATCACCCCCAACGACGAGCGTGGTGTCGGCGTCGCCCTCGACAATGGCACGGCATGCGTCGCCGATCAGTGTCTGCTGCAGCACGCCGACTGACGCGAGCAACGACACCGCGTGGTCAGCGCCGATCGCACGCGCGAGCTCGCCCCCGGGATTCCGGTAGCGCCAGCGCCCTTTGGGTACGCCGATACGGTGTACGCCCGCAAGCAATGCCGCCGGCTCGGGAAGGGCATCCGCCCCCGCGTTACGCACCGCGGACAGCATGAGATCGAGCGGCTCCCTCGCGCGGGCCGGGTCGTCCTCGCGCTGGGTGGCTACACCGATGCCGACGAGAACGGGAGTATTCATCTCATCAACTCAACCTGCCGCCACGCGACATCCGCAATCAGGCGCGCGCGGTGGCCCACATCCGCCGCGTTCGCGTCGGCCGCTGTGCCAACGAGCACACGCTTGGCAATGCCCTGTATGATGGCTGCGAGGCGGAACATGCTGAACACGACGCAGAATTCCCAATCGTGCGGATCGAGGCCCGCGCGCTCTGTCCGCGCGCAGTATCGGTCGACATACTCGTGCTCGCTTGGAACGTGCAACGCCGCAAGGTCCTTGCCCGCCATGCCGCGGAACTGCGCCTGGCTCAAGCGCCACACCATCACGTGATACGAAAGATCCGCCAATGGATGGCCGAGTGTGGAGAGCTCCCAGTCCAGCACGGCGATCACCCGCGGCTCGGCGGCATGGACGATGAGATTGTCGAGCCGGAAGTCGCCGTGCACGATCGAGCTCGCCTCTTCTGCAATGATGTTGCGCGGCAGCCATTCGAGCAGGCGGTCCATAGCGTCGATCCGCTCGGTTTCAGACGCACGGTACTGCTTGGACCAGCGGCCGATCTGGCGCTCGAAGTAGTTGCCCGGTTTGCCGTAGTCGCCAAGGCCGATCGCCGCATAGTCGACGTTGTGCAGCCGCGCGATCACCGAGTTGATGTCGTCCCACAGCGCGGCGCGGCTTGCCGCGTCGAGCTCGGGCAACGCCGGATCCCAGAAGTGGCGGCCGTCGGCGAATTCCATGACGAAGAACGGCGTGCCGATCACACTGCGGTCTTCGCAGTAGCAGTAGGTTCGCGGCACAGGAACGTCGGTGCCGCCGAGCGCCGTAATCACGCGGTACTCTCGATCCACCGCATGCGCCGACGGGAGGAGCTCGCCCTCGGGCTGCTTGCGCAGCACGTAGGATCGTCCGCCAGCACTCAACCGGAAGGTGGGATTCGACTGGCCGCCGCTGAGCGAGTCGACCGTGATCGGCTCGTCAAGTCCCGGCACGTGCGCGCGCAGATACTCCGTCAGCGCCGTAACGTCGAACACGTCTATTTGACGAGATAGCCGCCGTCGACCGGCAGGCAAGCGCCCGTGGTGTACGTCGCCACCGGCGAAACGAGGTACAGCACGGCACCTGCGATCTCGGACGGTTGCGCCACGCGCCTCATCGGGACGTGTTCGAGGTAGTGGCCGAGGAGCGCTTCGTCCTCGACCAGCGCGGTTGTGAACCTGGTCTCCGTGATGCCCGGAAGCACCGCGTTCACCCGAACGCCCATGGTCGCGCACTCGGCCGCGAAGACTTTGGTCAAGCCGATTACCGCCGCTTTGGTGATCGAATAGATACCCTGGTTCGGGCCGGGCACGACGCCGCTGATCGACGCAACGTTCACAATCGCCCCGCCACCGTTCTTCTGCATGAGCTTCGCGGCCGCGCAGCTCGCGACGAAGAAGCCGCGGATGTTGACATCGACCGTCTTCTGGAAGGCGCCCAAGTCGGCATCCACGACCGGTCCGAAATAGGGGTTGGTCGCGGCGTTGTTGACGAGGATGTCGAGGCGGCCGCACGATGCCTCGATGCGCTGCATTGCGTCGGCAATCTGCGACGGCTCGCCGATGTGGCAGGCCATCGCCTCGGCACGACCGCCCGTTTGCTCGATCTCACTCACCACTCGCGCGCACGCCTCGGCCTTACGACTGCTCACTACCACGTGCGCGCCGTGCGCGCCCAGCGACTTCGCAATCGCTTCGCCTATGCCACGGCTCGCGCCGGTCACGAGTGCAACCTTGCCGCCGAGGTCGAAGGTATCGTCCATCGGTGCCTTGCGCCTTTACTCGGGCTGGATCCCGGCCACCTTCACCTTCTCACCCCACACGTCCAGCTGTTTGCGAACCATGGCCTTGAATGTCGCAGGATCCGAGGGCGTGGGCTCGATGAAACTGGTGAGCATCCGCTCGCGAATCTCCGGTGACTTGAGGATCTTCTGCAGCGCGTCGCTCAACTTGTTCACGATGTCCGGCGGCAGGCTCGCCGGCCCGAACAGGCCGGTCCACGCGGCGAGATCGAAGTCCTTGATCTTGAGCGTCTCCTCGACGGTCGGCAGGTCGGGCGCAAGTGCGGTACGCGTAGAGCCCGTAAGCGCAAGCGCCCGCAGACGTCCGGCCTTGACCTGCGCCTGGCTGGAGGCCAGGTCCACTACCATGAACTGCGCGCGGCCGCCGATCACATCGGTCATCGCATCGGGACTGCTCTTGTACGGGACCCCGATGGCTTCGAGCTTCTCGATCCTGTTGATCGCCTCGGCGGGAATCTGCACGGTCGGCGTACCGTAGGCGTAGAACACGTTACCCTTGTTGGCCTTCGCCCACGTCACGAGCTCCTGTGGCGACTTGATCGGGAGCTTCGCGTCGACCGCGAGGATGAACGGGAAATAGCCGACACCGCCAATGGGCGTGAAGTCCGCGATCGGGTCGTATTGCAGCTTCTTGTAAATGTGCGGATTCACCGAGTGCGTGGTGTTCGACGTCAGAAGCAGCGTATAGCCGTCCGGCGGCGCGGCCTTGACCTGGTTAGCGGCAATCTGCGCCGCCGCGCCCGGCTTGTTCTCGACAATGAACGGCTGGCCGAACGTCTTCTGGAACTCTTCCGCGAGCATCCGCGCGACGATATCCGTGCCGCTGCCCGGGCCGAATCCAATCACGATCTTCACGGGCTTGTTGGGATAGCCCTGCGCGACGGCATGGCCAGACACGAGCGCCAGTGCCATCACCAGCGCGCCAATCACGTTGCGTTTCATTTCCGCCTCCTCCTTGCTTGCGTCAATGTCATGCGGCTTCCCGAACCGCCCCCGATGCGACGAGCGCTTCGATCCGCTCCTCTGAAAATCCCGTCTCTCTCAGCACCTCGCGCGTGTGCTGTCCCATCACGGGCGCCGGCGCCGACCACGGCAGGGCCTCGCCATCGACGAGCCACGGCAGCCGCACTAGCGGGACGCCCTCGGACTCGGCGAACGTGCGGCGTTCGCGCGCGATGTCGCTCACGACTGCCTGCTCGAGACCGTAGATGCGAGTCGCCGGAATACTGGCTTTCGAGAACCTGGTCACCCAATGATCCGCGGCCGCCTGCGCGAAGCGCGCGTTCAGCTCCTGCTCAAGCACCCGACGGTTCGCACTACGAAGGGTGCCCGTCGTAAAGCGCGAATCGGTGGCGAGTTCGGGCGCGCCGAGCACCTCGACCACGCGCAGCCATATTTTCTGGTTGCCGGCGGCGAGCATGAAGGGCGCATCGCTTGCCTGATAGCACTGATACGGCGCCGCGATCGGATTGCCCGATCCGGCTCGCGGCGGCCGCTCGCCGGTTATCAGCGCGGTGGTCGCCTGGTAGCAGACCACGCTGAACGCGGTGTCCACCAGCGCTGTCTCCATCGAGCGCACTTCCTGCCCGCGATGACGCGCCAGGACCGCGGCCAGAATGCCCATCGCAATCCACATCCCGGTGCCGAGGTCGATCAGCGACGGCGCGCAGCGCGTCGGCGGCGAGCCGTCGTGGCCGGTCATTTCCATGATGCCCGTGTAGGCCTGCGCCATTGGATCGTAGCCCGGCATCGATTTGCCCACGGGCCCGGTGCCGAACGCATTCATGTCGTAGTAGATGACGTCCGGGTTGCCGGCGCGTACTGCGTCCGCACCGATGCCGAGGCGATCGGCGACACCCGGACGCATGCTTTGCAGGACCACGGCCGCCGACCGGGCGAGCGTTAGCGCCACTTCGACACCCGCGGGATGCTTGAGGTCGACCACGACGCCGCGCTTGCCAACTGACATATTGCGATACACGACGCTGCGATCGCCGATGTGCGGCGGCCAGCCGCGCGCGTCATCGCCTTCGGGCGACTCGACCTTGACGACGTCCGCACCGAGCTGCGCGAGGATCATCGTCGACAGCGGACCGGCGATGCTCGACGAGAACTCGACGATGCGAACGCCGTCGAGGGGACGAAAGGCGCTCATGGGGCGTTACTCGGCACGGATGTTGGCTTCCTTGATCACCTGCGCAAAGGTCTCGAGCTCCGACGACATGCGCGCCGTCGTGCGGTCGGGTGAAAGGTAGTTCCCCTTGAGCCCGGCATTGTTCATGCGCTTGACGACGGCGGGATCCTTCAGCGCGCGCTCGATCTCGACGGCAAGCTTTTGCACGATTGCCGGCGGCGTACCCTTCGGCGCGGAGATCGCGAGCCAGGTTTCGAACGAATAGCCCGGCAGTGTCTCAGCGACCGTAGGTACTTGCGGCACCTGGTCGAGACGCTCGGGTGAGGACACCGCAAGCAATTTGAGCCGGCCGGCTTTCACCTGCTCCATCGGCCCGGCGATCGACGTCACCAGCATGTCGACCTGGCCACCGATCAGGTCGGTGACCGCCGGCGGTGTACCTTTGTACGGGATGTGGCGCACCTGGATTCCCGCAGCACGCTTGAGCATCTCCATGGCCAGGTGCGAAGGCGTGCCGTTGCCGCCGGAAGCGTAGGTCAGCTTGTCCGGATTCGCCTTGGCATACGCGACGAGATCCTTGAACGTCGCATGGGGCGACTGCGCGTTTACGAAGATGCCGCTTGGCAGCGTGGCGATCTGCGCGACGTGGACGAAGCTCTGGGTCGAGTCGTAACGCGGTGCGGATGCAAGCGCCTGCGCGATGGCGATGTTGTTGCCGGACAACAGCAGCGTATAGCCGTCCCCGGCGGCGTTCGCCACCAGCTCGGTGCCGATAATGCCGCCGGCTCCCGGGCGGTTGTCCACGATCATGCGCTGCGGCAGCTGCAGCGACAGTTGATCGGCCACGATGCGCGCCGCGATGTCGGCCGGCCCGCCGGGGGGATACCCGACGACGAGGCGCACCGGCTTGTCGGGGTAGTCCTGCGCTGGCGCCACGCACGCAACGGCCAGCAGTGCTAGTCCAATCCAACGAAGAGTGTGAATCGTCATCCAATCACCTTTCCCTCGCGCAGGCGCGCGATCTCGTGATCCTTCATGCCCAGCTCGCGCAGCAGCGCCTCGGTATCGCTGCCGAGCTTTGGCGCGCCTTTCGGCTGAGCGACCGCCGTCATGCCGAAGTCGATCGGTGTGGCTAGCGTTCTTTGCGTCGTGCCGTCGCCCGTCATCGCCGGCATCTCGACGAACGCGCCGCAGGCCTGCGCCTGAGCGTCGCCCATCAGATCTTCGAAGGAGTTGACCGGCGCCCACCAGATGCCGTCTCTCGCGAGAATCGCCGCCCATTCCTCGCGCGTGCGGCGAGCGAAGATGCCGCTGAAGATAGCCACGAGCGCTTCCGCGTTGCGGCGACGGTCACGCGAGGTCTTGAACCGTTCGTCCGCAAGCAGCTCGGGCGCTCCAAGCGCCCTGACGATCGGTTCCCAATGCCGCTCCGCTTCCGCGCCGATCAGCCACAGCCACTTCTCATCGTTGGCGCGGTACGAATTCATCAGCGGATTCTGCGGGCGCGTACGTGAAGCCGGTGGCATGACCTTGCCGAGCGCAAGGAACGCGGACAACTCCATGCTCTCGCAGAACATTCCCGTGCGCAGGAGAGACGTCGACACCAGTTGCCCGCGCCCGGTGCGCTCGCGACTGAGGAGCGCGCCGAGAATGCCGGCAACGAGCGCGAGGGCAGTCACATTGTCGCCCATGCCTCCCGGCAGCGTCGGCGGCACGCCGTCCGGCGGCGTGGCCCGGGAGCTCACCCCGCTGCGCGCGCTGAACGCCGCCATGTCGAAACCTGGCGCATCCTTGTCCGGCCCGGTGAGGCCGTAACCGGTCAGCATGCCGTAGACCAGGCTCGGGTTCGCAGCCAGCAGCGTTTCGTGATCGAGTCCCGCACGGCGCAGGAATTGCGGCCGAGTGTTGGTGAGGAACACGTCCGCGCTCGCGACGATCCTGCGCGCAAGCTCGCCCCCCTCCGGCTTGTTGACGTCGAGGGCAATGCTGCGCTTGCCGCGGTTGTGCAGGTCGAACGGAGGACAGCGCGATTCCTTCGATCCCGACAACGCGCTGTAAAGCGTACGCATCGGGTCCCCGGTCGGCATTTCGAGCTTGATCACCTCGGCGCCCCAGTCGGCGAGGATGCCGCCGGCCGAAGGGCCCGCGACCCACAGGCCCATCTCGACTACGCGTATGCCTTGCAGCAGGCTCATTTTCCAGTGAACACGGGTTTGCGCTTTTCCATGAACGCGCGCGGTCCTTCCTTCGCGTCGTTCGTCGCGGCGTTCTCTTTCGTGCATTGCGACTCGATCGCGAACGCTTCCTGCAGCGGGCGGCCACTGCCGCGCACCATCGCCTCTTTGGACTTGAGCAGCGCCACCGGTGCGCCGAGGCTGATCCGGCGCGCGAAGTCCTCCGCGATCGGAAGAACCTTTTCCGGCGGCACGACGCGATTGACGAGACCGATGGCAAGCGCCTGGTACGCGCTGATCGGCTCGCCGACCAGGATCAACTCCATCGCGTGCGCCCAGGGGATCTGGCGCGCCATCCGCGCGAGCGAGCCGCCGCCGGCGATCAAGCCGCGCCGCACTTCCGTCACGGCGATCGTCGCCTCACTCGACATGATGCGGATGTCGGTGGAGAGCAGGAATTCCGCCCCCCCGGCGTGCGCATGACCGTTGATCGCGACCACGATTGGCTTGAAGAATGTGTCGTTGCGCAGGATGGCCGCGCCAAGCTGCTTGCGATCCGCAGCAAAGCGCTCTTCCCATTCGCCTTCGGGCTTCTTGGTGCGCATCATGAGCGGGATGACCGTGCCGAGGTCACCGCCCGAGGAGAAAGCCTGGCCGGCGCCCGTCAGCAGCACGGCCCGCACGTTGGGATCGTTCGCAATGTCGGTCCACGCGTCGCACAGGCGCACGATCATCTCCGGAGAGAACGCATTGCGCTTTTCCGGCCGGTTGAGCGTGACGTAGGCGATCCCGTTGCGCTTGTCGACGAGTAGGTGCGGCGAGGAGTCGTTCTTGCCGGCCATCACTGTCCTTTCGCTCCGAGCCACGCGAGGACTCGCTCGCGCACGGCCTTGTAGTCCGCTTTACCCGTGGCCGCTCGCTCCACCGACGCGGCGACCATCACGTGGCGCGGCACCTTGTACCCGGCTAGCTTGCCCTTCACGTGCGCCTTGATCGTGTCCGCATCGGGGTCTGGTCCAGCCACGAGCGCCGCTACCACCTGACCTAGGCGCGGATCGGGCACCCCTACTACAATCGCATCCCGCACGCCGGGGCACGTCTTGATCGCTTCCTCCACTTCTTCGGGGAACACTTTCTCGCCGCCGGTATTGATGCTCACCGATCCTCGCCCGAGTAGCGTGATCGTCCCGTCGGCCTCCACGGTGGCGTAGTCGCCCGGCACGGCGCAGCGCACACCTTCGATCACGGGAAACGTCGCTGCGGTCTTCTCCGGGTCCTTGTAGTACCCCAGCGGGACAATGCCCCGCACCGCCACGCGTCCCACCTTGCCGCTGCCCGGGGCGATGGGTCCGCCATCGTCGTCGATCACGAACGCGTTCTTGCCAAGCTCGAAGCGCGCGCCGGAGGCGCCCCTCCTCCTGGAGGTGACCGACCGCCCCATGCCACTCGCTTCGCTGCTGTTGAGAAAGTCGATCATGACGAGCTGCGGCGCGTGCGCGAGCAGGCGCTCCTTCACGCCCTTGCTCCACATCATGCCCGACGAGGACATCGCCTTGAGCTTCGACAAGTCATAGCGACCCGGCGCGGCGTCGAGCAGATCGACCATCGGCCGGCAGAACGCGTCGCCAACGATGCAGACGTCGGTCACGGCGTTATCCACTATTGCCTGCAGCAAGCGCTCGGCGTCGAACCGCTGCTCGGGCAGCGTCACGACGGTGCCGCCACGGTTCAGTATGGTCGACGCGAACACGTACGCCGTTCCGTGCATCAGCGGCGGCGCAGGTAACCCGACAGGCCGCTGTGGAGTGGCCCGCAGCCGCTCGCGCACGAACTCCATATCCGCCTGAGGGGGGTCGTTGGTGACGTTCGACGCCATGTAGAGATCGTGCTGCCGCCACATCACACCTTTCGGGCGCCCGGTCGTGCCGCCGGTATAGATGAAGATGGGATCGTCGCCGCCGCGGCCCCATGGCGGAACGCAGCGGCCGCCCGTAGTGACGGCGGCCTTCTCATAGCTTGCGGCCCAGGGGGGCGCGTTTGCGCCGACGTGCAGCCACAACTTGACCTTGGGGCAACGCGCGCGCAGCCCCTCCACGGTATCGGCAAACGCGTGATCGAACACGACGGCGGCCGCGTCCGCGTTGTCCCAAAGGTAGTGGAGCTCGTCGTGCTTGTACCGGTAGTTGGTATTGACCGGTACGAACCCTGCCTTCATCGCCGCGAATGCAGCTTCGAGGTACTCCGGCGTGTTGTACAGGTACAGCGCAACCTTGTCGTGTCGCGTGAGGCCCGCACCCATCAAACATTCGGCGATTCCACAGGCGCGGCGGTCGAATTCATGCCAGCCGACCCTGCGATCGCCGTTGACTTGCGCAGGCTCCGCGGGAATCACGCTGGCTACGGTCTGCCATACGTCTGCGAGATTCCAACCTTGTGGCGCGGACTCAGGCACTTTTTCGCCAATGCTTGAACACGCGAGGCATGAGTCGATCGCCGGTGCGCGCGACGTGCTCCCGCATGCGGCGCTCGGCCTTGCGCTCGTCACCTTCGAGAATGGCGGCCGCAATGCCGCGATACTCGCTGATCATGGCGCGCAGGTCGTCGTCCGTCAGATGCTCGTAGAACTGAGCGCGGAAAATCTGCGCACGCGCCGCAGGGAGCGCACGATCGAGTTCACGATTGGCCGCGATCGACAGCATGACGGCGTAGAAATCCAGTCGCTCCTCCAGTACGTTCCGCAAGTCGCGTGCAATGTGGCGCTGGCCCAGCACCTGGGCGACCCTGTTGAGCCGTGGACGGTTGTCCCCAAACTCGATGTTGCGTGCGGCCGAGCGCGCAGCGAGTCCGAGCAGAACCTCGATGACATCCAGCAGGTCGCGGCAATCGGCCTCCGTGAGTACGCAGATGGCAGCGCCGCGGTGACGTGTCGCCTCGATCACTCCGCTCGCGGACAAGATGCGCACGGCTTCGCGCACCGTGCTGCGCCCCACCTCGAACGCTTTTCCCACTTCGATTTCGGTGATTCGCTCGCCCGGCTTGTAGCGACGCTGAAGGATTCGACGCACGATCGCCGCAGCGACGTGCTCCGGAGTACCACGGGCATCGCGGCCGGCAGACCGCAGCGGGAGGTCGGCGTCGGCAGATGCGCCGCTGTTTCGTTGGCGAAGGTTCATCGAGAAATTGTATGACGATGTTTGATGATTGTCAGACAATATGAGTCTATTGTCAACCCCTTCGACCGAACGCAATGTTCGGTATCGGCACGTGGAGAAGATGCTCGGTGCGCTCAGGAACATGAGGAAATAGCGATGCGCGCGATGGTACTGCGCGCCCCGCGCACGCGGCTCGCGCTGTCCGAGGTCCCCGACCCGATCCCCGGACCAGG